>DATNQJ010000496.1:0-3561 GCA_036704085.1 Stenomitos sp. | reverse complement strand
CTGGATGGTCTTTCCGAAGTAGGTGCCCGTCGCCTTCGGGACCATGCGGATGCGATGGCTGGCCACGTCGGCGATGTAGAGGTTGCCCGCACCGTCGCAGGCCAACACGTCGATGCCGCTGAAGCTCGCACTGGTGGCGGGGCCCCCGTCGCCGCCGTACCCGATGCTGGTGAGCCAGTTCGCGGGGCCCGCCACCAGGCTGACGCTCCCGTCGGGGGCCACGCGGAAGACCTGATACACCCCGCTGAAGTAGAAGCTCCCATCCGGGGCCATGGCGATGGCCGTCGGATTGGGGTAGCCGTTGCCGAGGGCCGGGGCGCCGTCCGGGAAGACGTTGCTGCCCGCGACGATTGCGACGTTGCCGCCGCCCACCCGGAAGACGTTGCCGCCGGCCACGAGGGTCACGAGGTTGCCCACCTGCACGGTGATAACGCCCGTCTGGGCGTTGTCCGGGACGATCACCGTCAGCCGGGTCCCCGTCGCATCGACCGAGACGTTCGCAGGAGGGGCCTGGACGCCGTTGAAGTAGACCTTGTTGTTGGCGCTGACCGGATCGAAGCCGTTTCCGAAGAGGGTGAGCGTGTCGCCGGGATTCGCCGCCCGCGGCACCATGTCCGTGACGAAGGGGGCGTGCTCCAGCCGTGCGAACTGATGCGTCACCGCGTCCAGGCTGACGGAGCGGACCGGGTCCTGATACAGCGAGACGGCCGTGTCCACCAGGCCCCAGACCGCGGCGTACTCGGCCCCCGCGATACCGGCCGCGCCGGGAGCGGAGAAGACGTCCGGAGTGCCGACGGTGAGGCTGCCAATCAAGGCGAGATTCTGGGCGGCGTCGAGCCCCTTGAGCCCGCTGATCACGGCCAGCGCGGTCGTGCTCCGGTTGATGATGAGCGATCCCGCGGTGAGGCTCTTCCAGCCGTCGCTCTGCTTGACGACGAAGGTGCGGAGCCGGCTCGCCGCCGCACCCGCCCGGTTGGGCTCGCCGCCGAGCTTGAGGCCCTTGATGGCCTCGACCAGGTAGACCTTGCCGAGGGTCGGGGACCACGCCCCGAAGTCGAGGGCGAAGGTCCCGTCGGGGGTCGAGAGGCTCGTGGCGATGGTCTGGCCGTCGGTGGGGTTGATGAGCGAGACGGTGGCACCGGTGGCGATCTCGGACAGAGCCGGATCGGCCTGGGTGGCGTAGCGCTCACTCCAGCGCAACTGTCCACTCAGGCCCAGGTCCCGGGTCGCCCCCCCGGTCATGGCCACTGGGCGCGGGCAGCCCGTCATCAGCAGCATTAGCAAGCTCACCAGAACAATACGGGACAATCCGCTCACGGCCGACCTCTGGACTCCTGAAAACCAATCTAACGTTCTGGCGTCCATTGTTCCCGCTCCTCTTGGAACGAACCTCCACACTCGCTCCACGGTGTATCCACGCTGCTTGACGGCATAATGGCGTTTGATAGGATACGGTCATGGTTGAGCCCCCCGCCCTTCCCTACGGTCACACCACCTTGCTGCTCGCCGGCCCGAGGGCGGGCAAGACCTCGCTCCTGCTGCGGTGGCGCGAGGCTGCCACGGCTCCTACCCAGTACCTCAAGCTCACACCCGAGGATGCCGACGTCACGTTTTTCCTGCGCCGCTTCCTGGCCGACTGGCCGGAGATCCGCGCGCACTTCGAGCAGTTGCGGGCCGAGCTGAGGCTCGAATCCTGGGGGGGACCGCTGGGCCTTGCGATCGCCGAGACCCGGCCCGACTTGTGCCTGTTGCTCGACGACTTCCACCTGACCGAGCGCATGCCCCAGGCGGGCGAGTGGATGGCGCTCGTTCGCCACTTCCCCGCCACGGGCACCCTGGCGATCGCCTCGCGTCACCACCTGCCCGAGCTCGATCGAGCCCCGCTGGACGTCTGGGAGGCGGAGCGGCTCGGCTGGGAAGAAAAGCCCGAGGTCGAGGATCTGGCGGAACTGCCACCCGAGCTACTCGCCAAGGCCTTCGCCTTGCACATCGTCGGCGAGGCCCCTGCCGCTCGAGAGGGCCTCGAGCTGATCCGCCGTCGGATGGCCTACCTGGCTCCCGACGGGAGCCATCGCCTCAGGCCCGTCTGGCAGCAGGCGGTCTCCGCGGCGCTGCTCGCCCGGGAGAGCGCGTCCGAGGTCTGGGAGGTGGTCGAGGACGATCTGCGCGCCTTCGTCGGACGCCACTTTCGAACCCACCATGAGCTGCGACTGGACGAGATCCTCGGGCGCATCCCGAGCGAGATCCGGCGGCAGCGTCCGCTCCTGCTGCGCGTGGAGGGCGACGTGCTCTTCGAGGAAGGTCGGATCGAAGAGGCCCGGGCCTGCTACCAGCGCTCGTTGGAGCTGACCCACGAACCCGAGGCCATCCGCGAGCTCGAGGTGCGCCTCTTCGCCGTGGCGCTTTATTTTCCCGGTGACCCGGCCATCGCGATCCTCCATGCCCGCTTGAGCGAGGCTGAGCTGAGTCCCGCGCTGGCGGCACGCTACTTCTACTGGCAAGGGGTGATGCACTGGGACGCCGGAGACATCCCCGCGTCCCGGCATGCCCTGGAGCGCGTACTGGGCCTCGTCCCCGCCGGCGATCGGGAGGTGCTCCACTTCCAGAGCCTGGCGCTGAGCACCTTGACGGCGATCTTCGCCAGTCTCCAGCGCATGGCGGAGGCCCGGATGTTCACCGAGCGCATGATCAAGCTGTGCACGGAGCACCGCCTGCATCGGAACCTCCTGACCGCCGTCGCGCGGCGCCTGTATCGGGCGCTGCACGACGAGGCCCATCCGCTCGCGATTCACACCCTCACCGACATTCCCAACGAGGCGTTTCACGCGCCCAAAGCCGTCTCGCTCAACCTCTACCTGGGGTGTTTTGCCTGGCGAGCGCTCGTGCTCAAGGAGGACGCGCTCGCCCTTCGCCTCTTCCGCCTGTGTCTGAACCATGCCATGGCCAGGACCCATCACCTGGCGGACGCGAGCCGGAACGCGCGGCTCGGGATCATGATCGCCCATGCCCGCTGCGGAGAGTTCGACAAGGCGCGCGGTCACTTCGACACGCTCCAGGCCGCGCCGCTCTCCGGGCGTGTGGCCAGCAGCCTGTTTCAGCCATGGGCGTTCATCCTGATCAAGGAGGGGCGCCTGGAGGAGGCCGAGCAGCTCCTGAATCGGCTGGCCGACGCAGGCCACGCTTACGCCCGGCTCTATCTCGCCTGGATTCGCTTCTTGCGGGAGGACCGGACGGCGGTCGACGATGCCCGGGCCGTCCTGGTGAGCGCCGAGGGCGCCTCTCTTTGGGAAAGCGAACTGGAAGTCCTGGAGCAGCTCGGCTTGAGGGAGAGCGTCCCGACCTTCCACATGCGGGCTTTCGGAGAGACGACCCTGCAACGCGTGGGAGAGGAGCCGCCGCGCTGGCCGCGAAAGAAGGCCCTCGCGCTCTTGGCCCAGCTCGCGCTCCATCCCGAGGGAATGGAGTCGGAGGCCTTGATCGACACGCTTTACCAGGGATCCGATGCCATGGATCCGTCGACCGCCCTGCATCGGTTGGCCTACGATCTTCGGCAGGTCCTCG
>DATNQJ010000495.1:0-9746 GCA_036704085.1 Stenomitos sp. | reverse complement strand
GAGGGCGGTAGGGTCTCGAGGTCCTTCTCGCCGGTCGGAAGGGGCGAATCGGCGAGCGTCACGGTGATGCGGCCGGATACCTGGCGCACCTCGACCAGGGGGTCCACGCCGGGCTTGAGCTCGACGATGAGGCGGACCACGCTCGGCGTGAGGCTGTACTGCACGGCCCGGAAGCCGCGGATCTTGCGGCTGGGGACGGCGGCCTCGCGGTTGGCGAGACCGCTCAGCTCGGCATCGAGCAGGTCGATGACCAGGCGATCGGGGTTGAGGAGACGCTTGGTCTGGACCACGGGGGCCCCCGACGTCTCGATGGTCAGGGCATGACGCGCCTCCTCGTAGCGGACGCTGCCGACCTGAGAGGGGGCGGCCCAGGCGGGGTGGGCGAGGGCGAGGGCCAAGAGAAGGGCACCCCCAATGAGGCGACTCGTTCTACCCCCCCTTCCCCCCCTGCTAGGGGGGGCACTGCTGTGGCTACTGCCACAAGGGGTTACGACACTTCCCTCCGTCCCCCCGACATGCGGGGCACCTGCCGGGAAGGTCATGGCTTAGACGCGCTGGAGGGCGCCGTAGCGCTCGAAGGCCTGACCGGCCGCGCCGATCATGCCCGCGCGCTCGCCGAGCTCGGCGAGGACGACGTTGGAGGCATCCCAGCCGCGCTCGCCGTACAGCTCGGTCACGAACTCCCGGACCATGGGCATGAACAGGTCGCCCTGGCTGCTGACGCCGCCGCCCACGATGATCCGCTCGGGGTCGAGGAAGTTGATGATGGTCACCATGCCCACCGCCAGGTGGCGCGCCATGTCCTGGACCAGGCCGAGCGCCTTGTCATCCCCCGAGCGCGCCCACTCGAAGATCTGGTGGCTCGACGGCGCGGGGCTCCAGTGGCCCGAGCGCTCCGCAGCCTTGGCGAGCGCCGTGCCCGAGACGTAACTCTCGATGCAGCCCTGCTGACCGCAGTTGCAGGGGTAGCCCGCGGGCACGAGGATGGTGTGGCCGATCTCGGCCCCGCCCCCGCGCGCCCCGCGCACCATCTGGCCGTCGACGATGATGCCGCCGCCGAGACCCGTGCCGATGGTGAGGGCCACCAGGTTCTGGACGCCGCGCCCGGCGCCCACCCAGAACTCGCCGTAGGCTGCGCAGTTGCCGTCGTTGTCCGCCACCGCGGGCAGGCGATGCGCCGCCGTGATGGCCTCGGTCACGTGCGTGCCGGACCAGCCGGGCAGGTTGGGGGTGCAGTACTCGACCACGCCCGTCTGGTGGTTGATGTGGCCCGCCGAGCTCACGCCGACGCCGACCAGGCGATCGCGCTCCTCGCTCGAGAGGTTCCCCGTGATGGTCCCGACCGCCTCGACCAGGGCCTTGAGGATGGCCGGCCCCCCGCCGCCCGTGGGCGTCGAGATCCGCCACTGATTCAGCACGTTGCCCGCCCCGTCGACGAGTCCGGCGAAGATCTTGGTCCCCCCCAGGTCGAGGCCAAGGGCGTAGGAGTCCACGGGGTACGACATGCTGCTTCTCCTCTCGATCAACGATGGGCGACGTCGGCGGCGCGAACCGCGGCGGCAAAGCGGGCGGCGATGAGTTGCGGACGGGTGATGGCCGAGCCCACCACGACGGCCCAGGCGCCCAGTTCGAGCGCCCGGCGAGCCTGGGCGGGCTCCCAGATGCGACCCTCCATGACCACGGGGATCCGGACCTGGGAGATGAGATCCTGAAGCAGGCGCCAGTCCGGCTCCTCCTGCTGCGGGCTCTGGGGGGTGTAGCCGGAAAGAGTCGTCCCCACCACGTCCGCTCCCAGGCGCTCGGCCCTCAGGCCTTCCTCCAGGGTCGAGACGTCCGCCATCACGGGCAGCTGCAGCTCGTCGTGGATGCGCCGGATGGTCTCCTCGAGCGTGAGGCCGTCCGGCCGCCGCTCGGTGGTCGCATCCAGCGCGATCGCATCGGCGCCCGCCGCGGCGATCGCCCGGGCGGACTCGAAGGTGGGGGTGATGTAGACGGGGTGATCGGGCTGCTTGATCTTGTAGAGCCCGAGGATGGGTAGATCGACCGCCTGACGGATGGCCCGCACGTCCGCGGGCCCCTCGGCCCGGATGCCGGCGGCCCCGGCCTGGGCCGCCGCCCGGGCCATGGCCGCCATGATCGAGGAGCCATGCAGCGGCTCATCCGGCTGCGCCTGGCACGAGACGATCAGTCCACCCTTCAGTCGGTCGAAAATGCCCATCGTGTCCTATTCGAGCGGCCCGCAGGCGGCCTCGACCGCCTGGAGCAACGAACCATCCCGGAGGATCCCCATGAGGGCCTCGATGTCCTTGGCCACCACGCGATCCGCGCCCAGGTGCGGGACGGTCGAGCGGATGGCCGCGTAGGCGGCGTTGCTGCCCACGCCGGGCTTGAGCCCCTCGCGGAAGTCGAGGGCCTGGGCCGCGCACAAGAGCTCGATGGCGATCACCCGCTCGGCGTTGTCACAGATGTTGACGGCCTTGCGAGCGGCGGTCGTGCCCATGCTGACGTGGTCTTCCTGCCCCGCCGAGGTGGGGATGGAGTCGACCGACGCCGGATGCGCCAGCACCTTGTTCTCGGAGACCAACGACGCCGCCGTGTACTGGGCCACCATGTAGCCCGAGTTCAGGCCGCCTTCCTCGGAGAGGAACATGGGCAGGCCGTTCGAGTAGGTGGCGTTGACCAGGCGCTCGATGCGGCGCTCGGAGATGTTAGCCAATTCCGAGAGCGCGATGCCGAGGAAGTCCATGGCGAGCGCCACCGGCTGGCCGTGGAAGTGGCCGCCCGTCAGCACCTCGTCCTCGTCGGGGAAGATGAGCGGGTTGTCGGTCGCGCTGTTGAGCTCGATGGAGACGACCCCCTCGGCGTAGCCGATGGCATCCCGGCTCGCGCCGTGCACCTGGGGGGCGCACCGCAGCGAGTAGGCGTCCTGGACGCGATCGCAGCCCGCGTGGGAGGCGATGAGGACGCTATCCGCGGTGAGCCGCATGAGGTTGCGCGCGCTCGACGCCTGGCCCGGATGGGGGCGCTGGGCGTGGAAGTGCGGCAGGTAGGCCCGCTGGCTGCCGAGGGTCGCCTCCACGGTCATGGCGCAGGCCACGTCCGCAAGCTTGGCGAGCTGGCGCGCCCGCGCCAGGGTCAGGCTGCCGAGTGCCGTCATGGCCTGGGTGCCGTTGATGAGGGCCAGACCCTCCTTGGCGCCCAGGCGGATGGGCTTGAGGCCGGCGGCCTCGAGGGCCGCGCGCCCCGGCATGAGCCGGCCTTCGAACTCCGCCTCGCCCTCGCCGATCATGACGAGCGCCAGGTGGCTCAAAGGCGACAGGTCACCGCTCGCGCCCACCGATCCCTGCGAGGGGATGCGGGGATGCACGCCGCTGTTGAGCATGTCGACCAAGAGCTGCAGGGTCTCGGGTCGGATGCCCGAGTAGCCCTTGGCAAGCGCGTTGGCCCGCAACAGCAGCATGGCGCGGACGGCCTCCTTGGGCAGGGGCTCGCCGACGCCCGCCGAGTGGCTGACGATCAGGTTGTGCTGGAGCTGCTCGACGGCGTCTTGGCCGATCCGGCGCTCCTTGAAGTAGCCGAAGCCCGTGGTGATGCCGTAGACGACCTGCTCCTCCTGGATCAGCTTGTCCACGTAGGCGCGGGACTTCTTCACGGCCTCCAGGCTGCCCTCGGAGAGGGCGACCTTCTCGCCGCTGCAGCAGACCTTCAGGAGGTCGTCGATCGACAGGCCTTGGCCGTCGAGCTGGAGGGGGGTTTGTTCGGTCAGAGTTGCCATGGGTCCGTCCTTAAGGCAGGGAGTGGATGCGGGTGCGCACCGTCTCCCACATGGTGCCGCGCAGCTCGCCCGCCCGCGCGAAGAGCCGAGCGAGCTCCTGCTTCTTGGCGGTGACGTACTCGGCGTCCTTGATGGCGTCCAGGTTGGTCGCGACGTTCAGCGACGCGCCCTCGAGGCCCGTGAGGGCCAGCAGCATGGCGACCGCCGCATCCGAGCTCGCGTTGGGGTTGCCCTTCTCCATGGCGATCGCGGCCAGTTCCGCGGCCGCGAGGCACTCCTCGGCCACCTCGAAGGGAACCTCGGCCGCGAGCTTCATGGCGGCCTGGATGGCCTGGCTGCGGACGGCCTTCTCCTCGTCGGTGGCCTTGGAGAGCGCGAAGGCCGCCATGACCTCGTTGTAGGCGGCCGCATCGCGGTCCACGGCCTCGGCGAGCTTCTCGGCGATCTGGTGGCCCTGCTCGCTCATGATCTCGAGGGTCTCGGAGACCTCCTCGAAGCCCTTGCGGCCCACCGTGAGGCCGCCGACCATCTTCACGAGGGCGCCCGAGAGGGCGCCTGCGAGCGCTGCGGCGCTGCCGCCGCCCGGAGTGGCGTCCGGGCCCGCGAGCTTGCGCAGGAAGGCGTTGACCTCCAGCTCGATGAGGGGCTTCGCGCTAATGGACAAGTTCGACATGGGCCTGTTCCTTTTCAAGCATCGCGTTCTCCAGCACCAGGCTGGGCGACCAGTTCTCGACCTGCAGGTAGTAGGAGGCGGCCTCGAGGAGGGCCTGCTGCGGGATAAGGCCGACGATCTCGGCGCTCATCACCCGGGCGCCGTAGCGCGCAGCCTCGGCCTTCACGAGCTCCTGGACCCGGTGGATGGGGGTCTTCTCGTAGTTGAGGAGGTTCATGGAGACCTGGGCCTGGTTGCGGTCCGCGAGGAAGACGCCCATGGCCTGCACGTTCTGCAGCCCGCCGGAGCTCGCGCGAACGGCCTTGGCGATCGCCTGGGCCACCTTCAGATCGGGCGTATCGAGCTGCAAGTTGTAGGCGACCAGGAAGAAGCGCGCGCCGATGGCCGACACGCCCGCGCTGGGGTGCGGCTGCGCGGGCCCGAAGTCGGGCTTCCACGCGGCATCCTGCATCTTCGCGGCCATCCCCTCGAACTCGCCCTTGCGGATGCTGGCGAGCACCTTGCGGCCGGGGTCGCTCGCGGCCTCGGCGTAGAGGAACATGGGCACGCCGAACTTCCCGGCGACCAGCTCCCCGACTTCCTTGGCGAGCGCCACGCAGTCCTCCATGGAGGCGTTGCGGACGGGGATGAAGGGCACGACGTCGACGGCACCCATGCGCGGGTGCTCGCCCTTGTGCTCGCGGAGGTCGATGTGCTTGAGGACGGCCTCGTAGAGGTTGAGGATGGCCTCCTTGAGGCCCTCGGGGCTACCGGCCAACGTCAGGACGGTGCGGTTGTGGTCATGGTCACTCGATTGATCGAGCAGGACCACGCCGGGCACGCGCGAGACCGAGCTCACGATCGCCTCGATCACCTCGGGGCGACGGCCTTCGCTGAAGTTGGGCACGCATTCGATCAGCTTCGACATTGAAACTGGATATCCTTTCAAGCGGAGGCTAGGCCCCCGCCTCCATGACGGGCCGCGTGGCGACCCAGGGAATACGATGGACCACTTGACCGCGCTTGATCACGGTCTTCACGAGGTTGATCCCCATGTGGTAGGGGATCATCCGATAATCGTCGGCGTCCCAGAGGACGAGATCCGCCTGCTTGCCGATCTCCAGGCTGCCGATCCGGTGGGAGCGGCTCACGGCGTGCGCCGCGTTGATGGTGGCCGCCACCAGGGCTTCCGCCGGAGTCAGCTTCATCTGGGTGCAGGCGAAGGACATCATCAGGGGCAGGGACTCGCTGTAGCACGAGCCCGGGTTGAAGTCGGTCGCAAGCGCAACGGGTACGCCCAGCTCGATCATGCGCCGCGCGGGCGCGTGCTCGCGCATCCCGAGGAAGACGGCGGTGCCGGGCAAGAGGGTGCCCACGACACCCGCCCGGGCCATGGCCGTGAGGCCCTCCTCGTTGGCGCAGTGCAGGTGATCGGCCGAGACCGCCCCCACCTTGGCGGCGAGCGCAGCACCCCCGGTGTCGGCGAGCTCGTCGGCGTGGAGCTTCGCCTCCATGCCGTGCTTGAGGGCCGCGCGGAGGATCCGCTCGGACTGCTCCACGGTGAAGACGCCCTTTTCGCAGAAGACGTCGCAGAACCGCGCGACCGAGCGCATGGCGATGCGGGGGATGGCCTCGGAGCAGAGCCACTCGACGTAGGCGTCGGGATCCTCGCCCTGGGGAACGGCGTGAGCGCCCATGTAGGTGGGCACCACGTCGATCGGATGGCGACGGCCCACTTCCATCAGGGCCTCGAGCTGCTTCAGCTCGGTGTCGAAATCGAGCCCGTAGCCGCTCTTGGCCTCCACGGTGGTGGTACCGTGGCTCAGCATGACCTGGAGGTGGTGCTCGGCGTTGCGGATGAGCTCCAGGCGCGAGGCCTCGCGGGTCTTGCGGACGCTCGAGTAGATGCCGCCGCCCTCTTCGTGGATCTGGGCGTAGGAGGCGCCCTTGGCGCGCAGCTCGAACTCGTGCTGGCGGGTGCCGGCGAAGACCAGGTGGGTGTGGCTGTCGATGAGGCCCGGGGTGACGACCGAGCCGCGGGCGTCCACCTCGATGGTCTCGGAGTCGATCGGCACCTGGGTCATGACTTCGTCGGTGGTCCCCACCATGACGATCTCGCCGCCCGAGATGGCGATCGCCCCGTCCGGGATGATGTCCAGCATGCCCTGCTCGGCTCCGGCGCGCGGGGCGGCAGGCCCCGCGACCGTGACGAGCTGGGCGGCATTGCGGACGATCAGATCAACGCGCTCCATTAGCCCTCCAGCATCGGCAGGCGGACGCCCTTGGCCTTGGCGGTCTCGAGCGCCTCGTCGTAGCCCGCGTCCGCATGGCGGATGACGCCCATGCCGGGGTCGGTGGTGAGCACGCGCTGCAGCCGCACGGCCGCCTCGCGGGTGCCGTCGGCGACGATGACCATGCCCGAGTGCTGGCTGTAGCCGATGCCGACGCCGCCGCCGTGGTGCAGGCTGACCCAGGAGGCGCCGCCCACGGCGTTGATCATGGCGTTGAGGAAGACCCAGTCGGAGACCGCGTCGGTACCGTCCTTCATGGCCTCGGTCTCGCGGTTGGGCGAGGCGACCGAGCCGCAGTCCAGGTGGTCACGCCCGATGACGATGGGGGCCGAGACCTCGCCCGCGGCGACCAGGTCGTTGATGCGGCGGCCGAGCTTGGCGCGATCGCCGTAGCCGAGCCAACAGATGCGCGCGGGCAGGCCCTGGAAGTGGACCTGCTCTCCCGCCAGCCGGATCCAGCGGCAGAGGTCCTCGTTGTCGCTGAACTCGTCGAGGATCAGCTGGTCGATGCGCGCGATGTCCGCGGGATCGCCCGAGAGGGCCGCCCAGCGGAAGGGGCCCTTGCCCTCGCAGAAGAGCGGACGGATGTAGGCGGGCACGAAGCCGGGGTAGGCGAAGGCGTCCGCGACGCCGTGGTCCTTGGCCACCTGGCGCAGGTTGTTGCCGTAGTCGAAGGCGATGGCACCTTGCTTCTGCAGCTCGACGATGGCGCGGACGTGCGCGGCGATGGAGGCGTAGGCCTGGCTCAGGTATTCCGTGGGATCCTGGCGGCGCAGGACCGCGGCCGACTCCATGGAGTGACCGACGGGGATGTAGCCGTTGAGGGGATCGTGGGCCGAGGTCTGGTCGGTGACGACGTCGGGCACGATGCCGCGCTTGACCATCTCGGGCAGGACCTCGGCGATGTTGCCCAAGAGCGCGATGGAGCGGGGCTCGCCCGCCTCGATGGCGCCGAGGGCCTGGGCCATGGCCTCGTCGAGGGTCTCGGCCACCATCTGGCAGTAGCCCTTCTCGATGCGACGCTGGATGCGGGTGGCGTCCGTCTCGACGGCGATGACCACGCCCTCGTTCATCGTGACAGCGAGGGGCTGGGCGCCGCCCATGCCGCCGAGGCCGGCCGTGACGGTCAGCTTGCCCTTGAGGGTGCCGCCGAAGTGCTTCTTGGCCAAGGCCGCGAAGGTCTCGTAGGTGCCCTGCAGGATGCCCTGGGTGCCGATGTAGATCCAGCTGCCCGCGGTCATCTGCCCGAACATCATGAGGCCCTCGGCCTCGAGCTTGCGGAAGTGATCCCAGTTGGCCCAGGCGGGCACCAGGTTGGAGTTGGCGATGAGCACGCGCGGGGCGTCCGGGTGCGAGCGGAAGACGCCGACCGGCTTGCCGCTCTGGATGAGCAGGGTCTCATCGGCCTCGAGGGTCAGAAGTGTGCGGACGATCGCCTTGAGCGACTCCCAGTTGCGGGCGGCCTTGCCGGACCCGCCATAGACGATGAGCTCGTCGGGATGCTCGGCCACCTCGGGGTCCAGGTTGTTGAAGAGCATGCGCAGGGCAGCTTCCTGGATCCAGCCCTTGCAGTTGAGCTTATTGCCACGCGGCGCGCGCAACGGAAAGCGCGTCTTGCCGGCCAACAGGTCGTTGATCTCGGGGGTATAGGCCTGGGTTGCGATCGTCATTGATGAACACCTCTTCTCGGGGGCCCGCAAACGCGCCGCGACCCGAGGGCCGCCCATGCGCGCAAACCTTGGTCATTGTACGATCGGGCGCCTCCCAGAGCAAGGTAAGAAGCCGTTGGCGAAGCTTGAGGCGGGGCGATCGCCGTGACCCGCACGGCCAGTGGATCCTTGAAAATAACAGCCCGCTGACGGAGATTTTAACGAAAGTTTTCTCGGACTTAAGGCTATTTTAATGTAACGCTGTGGATGGATCGGCGCGTCCGAATGAAGGAGAATCCGTTGAAGAAGAACGTCCTGATTGCCCTGCTCGGCCTCACCTCGCTCACGATGGGCATCGTGGGTTGCGGCGTGACCCCGGTGTCTCCCACTCTCGACCGCTCCGCCAACGGCCTCAACCCCCAGGAGTTCCGCGCGGACGGCGTCGCCAAGAAGCAGGTGCTCGTCTCCTTCAAGAGCCGTCTGAGCACCGCCGAGCTCGCGACCTTCGAGCGCCGCGTGGGCATGAAGGTCAAGCGCAATATGACGGCCATCGGCTCGGCCCTGGTCACCATCACGGGCACCCCCGAGGCCGCGGTCGCCAAGCTCCAGAAGGATGCCGCGGTGAAGAGCGCCGAGTTCGACCGCGCCGCCCTCCTGGATGAGGTGACGGTCAACGATCCCTCGCGCGGCAAGCAGTACGCCCTCGACACCGTCAAGGCCAACGCGGCGTGGGGCCTGACCATGGGCAGCGACAAGGTCGTGGTCGGCATCGTCGACTCGGGCGTGGACCTCGAGCACCCGGACCTCAAGCCCAAGCTCCTCGAGGGCTACAACACGGTGACCCCGGGCCAGGCCCCCAAGGATGACGTGGGCCACGGCACCCACGTGGCGGGCATCGCCGCGGCGATCGCGAACAACAGCGAGGGCATCGCGGGCCTGGCGGCCAACTGCAAGATCCTCCCGGTCAAGGTGCTCGGCGCGGGCTCGGGCTCGACCGCCACGGTCGCCGAGGGCATCATCTGGGCCGCAGACCACGGCGCGGACGTCATCAACATGAGCCTGGGCTTCTACGAGGCCAACGAGTCCGTCGGCAAGGCCGTGAACTACGCCCTGGGCAAGAACGTCGTCATCGTGGCCACCATGGGCAACGACAACATCGAGCGCAAGCGCTATCCCGCGGCCTTCCCCGGGGTGATCGCGGTGGGCTCGACGGATGAGAAGGACGCCAAGTCGAGCTTCTCGAACTACGGCGACTGGATCAGCGTCTCGGCCCCCGGCTCGAACATCTTCTCGACCTTCCCGACCTACCCGGTGCAGATCAGCGGCACCAAGGGCTATGCGAGCCTCTCGGGCACCTCGATGGCCGCCCCCCTGGTGGC
>DATNQJ010000494.1:0-4724 GCA_036704085.1 Stenomitos sp. | reverse complement strand
GGTGGCCATGCTGGGCGCCCTGCGGGCGGGCCTGGTCATCGTCAACACCAACCCGCTCTACACGCCGCGCGAGATGGCCCACCAGTTCCGCGACTCCGGGGCCAAGGCGATCGTCATCGTCGCGAACTTCGCCCACCATCTGCAGAGCGTGCTTGCCGAGACGGCGATCGAGACGGTGATCGTCACCGAGGTCGGCGACCTCCTGGGCTTCCCCAAGGGCCCCGTCATCAACCTCGCGGCCAAGTATCTCAAGAAGATGGTGCCGGCCTTCCACCTGCCCCAGGCGGTCTCCTTCATGGATGCCCTCAAGCAGGGCGCAGCCCAGCCCTTCCGGCCGTTGGACCTCACGGGTGAGGACCTCGCCTTCCTGCAGTACACGGGCGGCACCACGGGCGTCTCCAAGGGAGCGATGCTCACGCACCGCAACATCATCGCCAACCAGATGCAGATCGCGTCATGGATGCAGGCGCTCTTGGTCGAAGGCCAGGAGATCATCGTCACGCCGCTACCGCTCTACCACATCTTCTCCTTGACCGTGAACTGCCTGGCGTTCATGTATTACGGGGCGCACAACGTCCTCATCACCAACCCCAAGGACATGCCCGCCTTCATCAAGGAGCTGAAGAAGCACCGCTTCACCGTGCTCACGGGCGTCAATACCCTCTTCAACGGCCTCCTGCACCAGGCGGACTTCGCGAGCGTCGACTTCAAGCCGGTCAAGGTGACCGTCGGCGGCGCCATGGCCGTCCAGCGCGCCGTTTCCGAGAAGTGGAAGGCCGTCACCGGCAACACCCTCATCGAGGGCTACGGTCTCACGGAGGCCTCGCCCGTGGTCGCATGCAACCCCATCACCGGCGGCGAGCGGATCGGGACCATCGGCATGCCCCTGCCCTCCACCGACGTGATGATCGTGAACGAGGAGGGCGTCGAGGTGCCCCTCGGGGAAGAAGGGGAGCTCTGCGTGCGCGGTCCCCAGGTCATGCGCGGCTACTGGGAGCGTCCCGAGGAGACGGCGAAGGTCCTCAAGGATGGCTGGCTCTTCACCGGAGACATGGCCGTCATGGAGCCGGACGGGTACCTGCGCATCGTGGATCGAAAGAAGGACATGATCCTGGTGTCGGGCTTCAACGTGTACCCCAACGAGGTCGAGGACGTCATCGCCCAGCACCCGAAGGTGCTCGAGGTGGCCGTGATTGGCTTGCCCGACGAGAACTCGGGGGAGGTGGTCAAGGCCTTCATCGTGAAGAAGGATGCCTCGCTCACCGAGGACGAGATCAAGGCGCACTGCCGCGAGAACCTCACGGGCTACAAGCGGCCCAAGGTCATCGAGTTCCGTACCGAGCTGCCCAAGACCAACGTCGGCAAGGTCCTGCGCCGCGCCCTGCGGGAATAGCCGCCGGGCGGTGGACGTTCCGGCCGCGCGAACGGGATAATGGACGCATGCAGATTCAGGACAGCCTCACCGTCGCCGCCGTCGTCGCCGAGCTCGGCCATCGGCTCCCCGGCGCCCGCATCGAGAAGATCCACCTCCCCACCGCCCACGAGATGGTCTGGAACCTCCGGGGCGAGGGGCGCTCCGAGCGCCTCTACTTCTCGATTCGGGGCAACTTCTCGCGCCTGCACCTGACCGCACGGCGCTTCGAGAACCCGGCGCAGCCGCCCATGTTCTGCATGCTCCTGCGCAAGCACATGGAGGGCAGCCGGATCCTGCGCGTCGAGCAACTGGAGCTCGAGCGCGTGGTCCAGATCGTCACCTCGGGCCGCGACGAGTTGGGGGATCCCACCGAGCGCGCGCTGATCGCCGAGATCACGGGCAAGCACGCCAACCTGATCCTGCTCGACAAGCCCTGGGGCACCATCATGGGCAGCCTCCGCACGGTCACCGCCGAGATCAGCCGCGAGCGCCTGATCATGCCGGGGCTGCCCTATGACCCGCCGCCCATTCCCAGGGGCAAGCGCGATCCCCGCGCACTCCAGGCCGAAGACCTCTACGAGATCCTGGGGGCCGGCGGCACGGCCGAACAGGCCCTCCTGAAGGGGGTGCACTCGCTGAGCCGGGCGGCGATCGCCCAGTTGCTCCACGCGGCCGACCTCGATCCCAAGGTCGCCGCCGACTCGCTGGAGGCCGAGCAGGTCACCCGCCTGTTGGGCGTCTGGGAGCATGCCTTTGGATGGGCTGCCCGGGGCCGGTTCTGTCCCGAGCTGAAGCGGGGACCGGGCTGGGACTACCAGGTCATGTGCTTCGGGGACGCCCCCGATGCCCCGGCGGCCGTGAGCCCCATGCTGGATACCTATTACGGCGAGCACGAGCTCGCCGACCGCATGGGCTCCCAGCGCGCCTCCTTGATGGGCCTGGTCCGCGAGCGGCTGGACAAGCTCACCTCGCGCATCGAGTCGCTCGAAGAGGCCGTCCAGGTGGGCAAGGAAGCCGAGACGCTCCGGCAGTGGGGCGAGCTCATCCAGGCCTACGGCTACGGCCTGCCTGCGCATGCGGATCACCTGGTGGCGGAGAATTACTTCGAGGCGGACCTGCCCAAGGTCTCCATCCCGCTCGACCCGCAGCGGAGCCCCATGGAGAACGCTCAGCGGTACTTCCGGAAGTACCAGAAGGCCAAGACGAGCCTCGAGACCAGCGATCGCTTCCTGAAGGAGGCGCGCGAGGAGCTCGGCTACTGGCAGGGCGTGGCCACGGCCATCCAGCTGAGCGAGACGCCCGCCGAGCTCGCCGAGATCCGCTCCGAGGTCCAGCCCGCGCCCACGGGCAAAGCCCCGAGCAAGAAGGAGCCGACCGTCAGCGAGCCCCTGCGGTATCGCTCGAGCGACGGCTTCGAGATCCTGGTGGGCAAGAACAACCGCCAGAACGATCTGGTGACCATGAAGCTCGCACGTCCGGAGGACTGGTGGTTCCACACCCAGAACATCCCGGGCTCGCACGTGGTGGTCAAGGCGGCGGGCGAGTTGCCTGACAAGACCCGCGAAGAGGCCGCCATGCTCGCGGCCTACTACAGCCAGGCGCGCGAGAGCAGCAAGGTGCCCGTCATCTACACCCAGCGCCGCCACCTCAAGAAGCCGTCGGGCGCCAAGCCGGGTTTCGTGATCTACGAGCGGGAAAAGACGCTGTTCGTGACTCCGGATCTCGCCGCCATCTCCGAGCTTCCTCGAACGGAGCGCTCCCTGACCTAGCGCTAAGACCCTTTTGAAAAGCCAGTCATAGGTATACTTCTGGCCTCCATAGAATGCAGGTAATACAGACAGCCTTCGCCTAGGAACTGGTTATCCATCACAAAACAATCCGTTCGTCTTGAGCCTGGTCGAAAGGCGAACGGTTCCTTATGTCTCGGCGGGTTCCACTACTGAAACAGCCAACTCAGACCGCTTCTTGCTATTGAGGGCCAATCGAGAGACTTCATGCCAATTGCCCATTATTAGAGCTTCCTTCTTTTTTCGGCTCCAATGCTTGATTTGGTGTTCGGCTACCAGCGCTTCCTCACGAGTAGTGAAAGACTGCTGGAACACGACTTCCACCGGACGCCGTACCGCCGTGTACCCGGGAATCGAACCAGCCTGATGCTCGGCAATTCGCCGATCGAGGTTATCCGTATGCCCCGTGTAGTACGAGGCATCAGAACAGCGCAGGACGTACACCCAGAACATGCACTCAACCTCCTGGCGGCATCACAGGGGAACGAGTCGCCAACAAAGAACCGTTCGCCTTTCGACCAGGCTCAAGACGAACGGATTTGTTGTGGGGCTCAAGTGGAAGCACCACCACCCTTCCCCTATTTTAGAGAGGCCCCGGCAATTCGCCCGTTCACTTGGCTGGATTTCGCACAAGATCCCACCTGTTAGCAAAATCTAGCACTCGGTATAATATCATTAGCCCCATCTTACCGAGGAGGTGCCATGCGCTCCATCGTTGCCATCATTGCCGTCAGTACGCTCGGATTGTTGCTGACCCGGCCCGCCCTCGCCTCGGTCGAGGCGCGCTCGGGCCTTCCGACGGGCCTTCACGTTGGGGTAGGGCTCACGGGCGCCTCTGCCGACTTGGCTCTGGGCCCCATCAGCCTGGGTGGAGCCGTCACCAGTTCCTACATGGGAACGGGCAACTTCGGAACGGCGTTGAATCCCTCGGCCCGGCTTGTCTGGACGGTTCGAGGCGGGGACGGCCTGTCGGCCGGTCTGGTGGCCGCCGGGACCTCCATGCTGGGCTATCCCCCTCCGACGCCCGTGAACACCCAGGATCCGAGCACCTACAAGTCGCCCCAGCCCGTCCGGACCCTCATCGGGGACGTGGGGCTAGCCGTGAGCTATCGGTACGACTTTCCCTATTTCTTCGGTAGGCCCTTGCCGATCACCTTCTCGCCGACCGTCACCTTCATGCTCGACGAGAACGGCAACGTGAAGTTCGGCCCCCAGACCAATCTGGAAGTCGCCTTGCGCTTCACCCCCGAAGCCGAGCTGACCGTCGGTGGAGGAACGGCTGTGGGGCTACGGTTCAAGCTTTAGCGAGCCGCTCCAGCGGCAAGCGGGACACGGCCGCGAGATCGAGCCCCGCCGTGCGACCGCGCCGATACAGCTCGGTGCCGAGCCCCGCGATCATGGCCGCGTTGTCCGTGCACAGGGCCATGGGCGGCGCCACGAAGCGCCAGCCGCGCTTGGAGGCCTCTGCCGTCAGGCGCTCGCGCAGCTCGCGGTTGGCCGCCACCCCGCCGGCCACCGTGATC
>DATNQJ010000493.1:0-10470 GCA_036704085.1 Stenomitos sp. | reverse complement strand
CAGCGCGTGGGGGCACCTGTTCGGCTCCTTGGCGATCTCGTGGCTGACGCTGGTGCGCGTGACGGACCTCGCGAATCCGGTCCCGACGGCTCTGCAGTCCGCCCTCCTGCTGTGCATCCCCATCCTGGGCGCGGGGATCGGCATCGCCTGGATGTTCGGGCGCTGGGCGGTCTTGCGGCAGAGCTGGCCCTTGATCGCGGTCCTCGGGATCCTCATGGGTGGAGGCCAGGTCCTCGTGACGCTCTGGGACCCGGTGCTCGCGGCCTTCCTTCCCAGCTTTGCCGCCATGCTGGCGCTGTTCCCTTTGTCCCGCTGGAAGCGCTTCAGCGAGCCCTTCGAGGGGCTCCCCGCAAGCCGCATCATGCAGCAGGCCACAGGGGACTCGGGCGCGGGCTCGCCCCGCATGAGCCTTGGCATGGCCCTCTTACCTTACGTGATCCTGACGGCGGTGGCCCTCTTGTTGAGCGCCGTTCCACCGCTGCACGCCTTCCTCCGGCACTTCCGGATCGGCCTGCCGTTTCCGTCCGTGACCACCGGCTACGGGCTCGTGGAGCCGGCTTACGCCTCCTATGCCCCCCTGGCGTTCGTCACGCATCCTGGCTGCTACCTCCTGTTGACCTCGCTGCTCACCTATGGGATCTACGGCGCATGCGGCTACTTCCGCCCGAACGAGGAGCGCGAGAGCCTGTGGCGCGCCCTGGCGCGCGCTGCAATCCCAAGCTCCATCGCCGTCATCAGCTTCCTGGTCACCAGCCGGGTGATGAGCCTCTCGGGGCAAACAGACGTGCTGGCCCTCGGGATCTCGCAGGTCGCCTCGCCGGGCGTCTACGCCTTTGCGAGCAACTGGCTGGGCGTCGTCGGGGCCTTCACGACCTCGAGCACGACGGCCTCCAACGCGCTCTTCGGGGCCCTTCAGCTGCGCGTGGCACACTATGAGGGCCTCTCGGTGCCGAGTATCTTGGCGGCTCACGGCGCCGGAAGCGCGGTGGGCAACGCGATCGCCCCGGCCGATGTGGTGCTCGGCACCACCACGGCCGGCAACGCGGGCGCCGAGGGTGCGATCCTGCGCCTGACGCTTCCCTGGACGGTCGTCATGAGCCTGCTCATCGGAGGGGGCACCCTCCTCTTGGCAGGCTTCGGAGTTCCGTGACGTAGCTTTGCTACATCAGGTGCTCGATGATGCCCGAGCAGGCGATGGACTTTCTCGCCTGGCCGGCTATCTGGTAGGTGCCGCCCCACTTGCCCAACCGCTTGAAATTGCTCCCTTTGGGCTCCAACAGCCGCTATTCACGTGGGCTACCGGAGGCGTCGAGAACCAGCAGCGGCCCTCCGCTAAACCCGAATTCCTCGCCGTTCTTGTAGCCCACAAACCCTACCCCGTAAGACTTGCCAGGCGTCACGTCGATGCCTCTCGACGCATCGCGACGATCCACCATTCGGGGCGCCAGGACGAAGCTGAAGGTGCCTGGATCCGACGTCGGAACCCCTAGCTCGAGCATGGTCTCTGGGAGGTACGAGTCGGTCCCAAAGAGGATGCGATAGTGCCTGTCTGCCGGCCCCAGGTAGCGGTAGGAGACGTCCACGCGATCGCCGAGGTGTAGGATCGTGGGCTTGACGTTGACCTCAAAGGGACGCGACGCGAGGTCATCGTTTGGGGTCCACAAGGAGCAAGAGCTTACGATGACAGGTGCGATGAGCAGGTAATAGCCGATTCTCATAGCCGCAGCTTCTTCATTCAGACAGGGCCCTTGCTAAGAAGCACAACTGCTCTATTGAGCCCAAGATCCATCGTAATCCGTGTCGGGTAATCTGTCGACCGAACGGACGAGAGGTAATACCCGAAAATGGGTGAAAGCCCGTTATGCAGTCAAGCGGCAGCGAAAGATCGGTCGCATATGTAATCGACTGAATCCTAATAGATGTGCGTCAAATTGCCAGTCTTGCTCTATTTGAGAGCCGGGGCTGGGCAATTTGCCGGTACTGTCGCCCAACGCTTGATGTTCACGACCAGGTACCGCCAGACCCCCGACTGAAGGTCAATTATCATCGGGGATTTTCAAGAAAGAATAGATTGTTACCGAGCGGGTATATGATTATTGCTGCTGCCAATCATGGGCCGAGATGTCGGCGAAAAATCATATGTTTTACCTCAAGGAGTGCTCCAGATGCCGGATCGAATCACGCTGTCGTCATCATTCTCGCAAGATGAGGTCTTGAACAGGCTCCGTGCCGCAACAATCGCTTCTTACGATTTCATGGCCATCAATAAAAATCCGTTTTACGGCGCTGTTTCGGAGGGCACTTTTGATATTCGGCTAAACAAACCCAGGGCGGTCTCGATAATTGCTAAGGGGAAAATCTGTCCGACTTCCACAGGTACAGACATCGATATCCGCTTCTTACCAACCCAGATGAGCCAGATGATGCTAGTTGCATACTTAGCATTGCCGATCGTACTTGCTATGCTCATGTTAAGTAGTGGTGCCATTGGTGGGCTTATCATACCGGCAGTCATTGCCAGCGCCTCTCTGCTGTTTTCTTGGATGGGAAAAAACACGGAAATTAATGACTTTCTATCCATCTTGAGGGATACCTTGGGCGCTCGATAAAGGCATTTCCTAAAGGTAGTGTTCGAAAAGTAAGCCTCGGCTGTCCGTTGTTCCGAGGCGCGTAAGGGATGGAAAATAGCACGGAGCCTTGATTCGAGAGGATTATGCCGTGCTGAAGCCCCAACCTACCAATCCCGATGCCCCCGACCAGGTGGCGCCCAAACTGTTCAAGCGGTAATAGCCGAAAACGCCCAATAGCTCGGTTTGCAGCCGAGTGGCAGATGGCGATCCGCGGGATCGACAATCGAATGAATTGTTGAGGGGCGGCGCTACCAGCACCGCCCCCCTTTCGCCTCAGTTGGATTCGATCCTACAAGAGGTGCTCGATGATGCCCGAGAAGTCGATGGACTTGCTCGCTTGGCCGGTCATCTGGTAGGTACCGAGCCATTTGCCCGTCCGCTTGTTGATGAGGCCCTCGAAGGCGCCGATCGTCGCGCCCTGGGCATCCTTGAGGACGCCCGTGGTGTGGGCGACCTGGAGGACCGGACGGCAGTCGAACTGGTTGATGAAGATTTCGCCCTCCATCTGGCCGGCCGTGGTCAGCTTCTTGATGGACAGCGACCCCGAGGCCACCGACGGGAAGTTCGGCAGCGCATCGGTGAAGGCCCAGCCCATGGTGCTCTTGAGGCCGACCTTGCCATTGGCCCCGAGATCGAGGGTGCCCTCGAAGTAGCGGCCCTGGAGGTTACCCTTGCCGGCCCGGCCCCGCGTGAAGTCGATGCTCTCGCCCGAGGGCAGGGTTCCCTTCATGACGATGGCCTCGGCGGTCTTCGCGCCACGGTTGGCGATCTTCTTGGCGAGCGTGTCCCCCGTGCCCTCGTCGTACTGGTCGACCATCACGACCGCCAGGGACGTGCTCGCCTGGCCGGTGGGCTGGTGGTAGACGTAGACGACCTTGGTGTCCGTGGTGGCCGTGAGGGTCTGGAGGCCGAAGGTGCCGTACTGACCGACCGGGCGCCGGGTCGACGTGGCGACCTGGCGGACGTCGAGGACGTCGACCGTGTACTTGGTCGATTCGTTCTTCATATGCAACTGGCGGCTGGCCTGGCCCGTCTCGACCTCCGCGTCCTCGTCGCTCTTGGTGACGTAGTCGGCCTGTTTCTGGACGGTGATGTCCGAGGTCCAGTCGCCCGTGATGTTCTCCGCGGTGATGTGGAAGGTGGTCGTGTAGGGGCCGTCCGGCTCGCTCTCGTAAGCGCCGACCGACTGCGCCCGGTAACCGGAGGCCGCCTGCTGCAGGGGGGCGACCGTCGTGAGGCCCGAGGACCGAGCATCGCCCGCCATACCGGCCGCCTGCTGCAGAGAAGCGGCCCCCTGGCTCAGCGAGGCGAAGGGATCCGAGAGCGTTCCGCCGGTGGTCCCGGTCGGGTTGGTGCTCTGGGTGGGGTTGTCACCCGTACAGCCCACCATGGCGATCGTGGCGGCGCAAAGGGTGGCGACGGCGAGGTAACGGGCTGGCAGCACGGGGTCTCCTCCATCAACGGGCTCCGAGGTCTGTTTACCCGTTGATGAAGGAGAACAACCGCTAGTCCTCGAAGAGGTCGGCCGGGAGGATGAGCACCCGCCGGTTGGGCTCTTCACCCATGCTCTGGCTGGTGAGCTGGTACTGGGCCGCCAGCTCGTGCTGGAGGCGCCGGATGTGCGAGCTGCGGGGCCGCAGTTCCACGCTCGTGCCGCTCGCGAGGGCATGGTCGATGGCCTGCCGGGCCTCGCGCATGGCATCGTCCTCCTCGTTGTGCACGTACTGGACGTCCAGGTGCATGACCTCGCGCAGGCTCTTCTGGATCTGGGCGATCGTGTTGGCCTTGACGATGTAGGTCGGGATCTGGCGCTCCTCGGCGTCCGAGAGGATGCGCGTGGCGCTCTTCACGTAGGCCTTGAGGATGAGCATGGCGTCCGCGTCGTTGAGGTTGCGCGTGATCTCGACGGGCATGCGCATGCTGCGGACCACCCGCTCGAGCTGGCTGCGGCTGACGGCGTAGGGGAAGATCCGGATGGTCGCCCCCACCTCGCCCGTGATGGCCGTCGCCTGCCGCGAGAGGTCCTCCTGCGGGGCTTGGATCACCTGCACCTCGCCGCCGCCCGTCAGCTGGCGGATCTCGGGGTTCGGCATGTAGCCCCGGAGCATCTGGTCGATCACGTCGGCCACGTCCTGGTGGACGGCCATGCGATCGCGGTCCTGCAGCTCGATGGCGATGTCGAAGGTGGGCGGGGCCTTGCGCTCCAGGATGCTCTTCTGGGTGCCGCGCCGCCGGGCCTCCTCGTCCGAGAGGGTGACGGTCTGGATGCCGCCGACCAGGTCCGACAGGGTCGGGTTCATCAACAAGTTCTCGAGCGAGTTGCCGTGGGCCGTGCCGATGAGCTGCACGCCGCGCTCGGCGATGGTGCGGGCGGCGAGCGCCTCCTGCTCGGTGCCGATCTCGTCGATGACGATGACCTCGGGCATGTGGTTCTCGACCGCCTCGATCATCACGGCGTGCTGCCGCTCGGGGCTGGGCACCTGCATGCGGCGGGCGCGCCCGATGGCCGGGTGCGGGATGTCGCCGTCGCCCGCGATCTCGTTGGAGGTGTCGATGACGATGACGCGCTTCTTGAGCTCGGTGGAGAGCACGCGCGCCAGCTCCCTCAGCTTGGTGGTGTTGTGGTTGACCAGGCCGTTGCCACAGAAGGTGTGAGAGCCAGGGACCGTAAAGTCGTAAACAGGCGCCATCCCGCTTTCCACGATTGAGACGGTATCGAAATAGAAGCCCGTTTCACAGAGGGCGCGCAAGCGCTGACGGATCGGAGATTCGGACAGATGGGCCGTCTCGTCCAAAATGCGGCGGAGCGTCGCATAGCTCGGCGATTGAGCGGTCCGCGTGTACTTGCTGAGCATGGGATGGGCCGTCCGATAGCCGGAGACCAAGGATGGCATCGTCCGGCCTTGGGATCCTACCAGTTGGTGGCTCTTGGTCTGGCTCAGGGCCACCTGTTCGCGGAGAGCTAGCAAGGCCTCCACCTGATAAGGAATGACATCCAAGTTCGGGTTGCGCTCGATGGCGGAGATCCCAGCCAGTAACGCACGCTTCTTGGTTGAGACAAACCCGATCTCGCGTTCGAAGAGGGAGACGTTCGCCCCCTTGATATTCAGGTAGTAGTAAGGGCGCTGGTTACGCTTATTGATCCGGGCGCGGAGCTTGGCCACCACCCCGAAGTTGAGGAGCAAGACATGCAACTGGCACATCAGCGTCTCGGAGGCGGAGGCGACCTCGATCCCATACTGGGCGCCGATGGCACCCTCCCCCTCGAAGTAGCCCCGCAGAAACTCCGCCACCGCCGGCTTGGGGGCCTTCAGGATGCAATCGGGGATACGCTTCTCGGCCGCCCGGACGTAATCGATGCCCAGGTGGGCGAGGAACGCCCGGTGTTTCCGGCCCTCGATGCGGTAATCCCGACCGTTCCATTGGTCGTGCCTGACTTGAGGCTTTAGCTGCAGGCCAAACAACTGCTCGACGAGGCCCGCTACGTCGTTGGCAACCTCGGCGTTCTCTTGACAGAATCCGGTCACATAATGGTAGGTTGTGGTCCCTTCCGCGACGAGGTAGCCCAGATAACGCGCCAGTTCGGGCGTCAGTTCCGTCGGCAGCACCGTGTCCTTGGCATTTGTCCGCTGCTTGAACTCAAAGGGCGGCAAATGGGTCTCGGTTCCGAACAGCTGTTGTCCACGCTGGATGGCGAGGTAGTCCCCCGGCACGACATTGGAGAGGGGCTTGAACACGAGCTCACCATCCGGTCCCATGATCAGAACCGGGTGATTGCCGGTTCCTTCCAGGGAATAGCCCATCCGAGACGTAACCTTGATCGTGGCGCGCACGCCATCGTAATAGAAATGAGAGGTCCGCTCGACTCCGTTGAGGGTGGCAACGCCCAAATCGAGCGGATGGAAGCTCTCAGGATCCGGTTGATCAGGGGAAAAGGCGGCAATGGGGCGCATGCCCTGCTCGGTGAAGATCCACGTATTGCCGACCACGCACTTCCCGACGCCCGGGCGACCCATGATCAAGATGGAGCGGCCGCTCTCGGCCAGGTCGCGCATGATGTCGATGGTGCCCACCACCGCGCGGCCCACCCGGCAGGTCAGGCCGACGACGGCGCCCTGGCGGTTGCGGATGCACGAGATGCGGTGGAGCGTGCGCTCGATGCCCGCCCGGTTATCCCCCGAGAAGGTCCCGATCCGGGCAATCACGTGGTCCAGGTCCTCCCGGGTGACCGCCTCATCCCCAAGATCGAGCCCGCCTTCGGGCAGGCGGGCTTCCGGGATGCGACCCAGGTCCAGGACGACCTCGATCAGGCTGTCCAGCTCGGGCATCGCCCGCAGGTGGTCGGCAATGCGGGGCGGCAGGATGTCGATCAGCTGCCCCAGGTTGTCGGTGATGTTCTCTTCGCGGTGTACCGCCATTCGATACCCTCCTCACCGGCATGAACCGACTCCACCAACTGCCGGGCTCGCTCCACGTCCTGGATCACGGTCACATCGAGGGGCGCGCCCGGATCCCTAGCTTGTAGGGTCCTCTGCGTCTCGCTTTTGCCGACGATTATACACCGCGCAAAACTTCCGATGCCAACACCCGCGATCGGCACCCCCCGCTCCGAGGCCACCGCGCCGGTGTGGTCGTTGGCGCCACCGGCGGGCTGAACCGCCGCGGGCACTCCCGCCGCCAAGAGCGCCTGGGAGAAGGCGATCGCCGGCAACGTCGACTCCCGACCCGACGTCCCGCTGATGGGTTTCCCGTCCGCCTGCACGACGATGCGCACGCCGGGGAACCAGGAGGCAACCTCCTTGGCGAGCCGGGCGGCGGCGTCCACCGTCATCTGGACCGCGTTGAGGCTCACGGAGAACAGCCCCCCCTTGGCCACCCATTCTCGGCAGCTCGCCTGCCAGGCCACCAGCTCCGCGAGGTCGCCGCTGCCGGTGTGCAGCTCGAGGGCACGGGCCCCGGCCTCCCACAAGAGGACGAGCGACGGGTTGAAAGGCACGTGCTCCATGCGGATCGCGTCGTAGGGGCAGGCGGGCACGCAGAGGTCGCAGCCCACGCAGCGATCGGCGAGGATGTTGAACTCCGGGTCGATGGCCCCGTGCGGGCAGGCGTCCCGGCAGTGCGGGCACACCCAGCTGCAGCGCTCCGCGATCTTGACGGCCAGGCGGCAGTGCGGGTCGTCGCCCGCGGTCACCGAGACCATGACGAGCGGCTCGGCCGCATGCTCGAAGCTTTGCGCCTGGGCCCGGGCGTCCGCGATCCCCGCGAGCGCCGCCTCGACCGCTTCGGGCGTGGCGGCCACGTCGATGAGGTCGCCCCCCGCGAGCGCGTAGACCGCGGCGAGGTAGCGGAGCTGGGCGTAGTCCGTGAAGTTCGCGCCGCAGATCAGCTTGAAGTAGCGGCGGCCCGAGGCGAGGAGGGGATGGAGGTGGGGTACGAGCATACCTGGATCGTTTCGAGCGAGGGGTCCTCCGGGCCGACGAACGAGGCGCCAAGCCCCCGGAGCGCATCCAAGTATTCTAGCACCTCAGCGGTGATTCGCTCGCCGGGCACGAGGGCCGGGATGCCGGGCGGATAGGGGCACACCAGCTCGCACGCCACCTCCCCCTCGGCCTGCCTGAGCGGAACGGTGCGGCTGCGGCCGAAATAGGCGTCGCGCGGCAGGACCGCAAGCTCGGGCACCGCGGGGGGCACCGGCAGCGCGGGGGGAGCCTCGCCTGGTTCGCCGAGGGCCGAGAGGAGGGCCGTGACCAGGCGCTCGAGGTCTTCTTGCGTGTTGCCCGGGCTGACGAGGGCCCCCACGTAGCGGGGCGTGGCGATCTCGACCTGGATGAGACGCTGGTGCAGGGCCTCGGCCACCGCGTAGCCGTCATGCCCCGTGCCGTCGAGGTCCACCACGAGCTTCGCGGGATCCCAGCTCGCCTGCGGGCCGTGGTCCGGGCCCAGGCAGCGGATGCCGTGGGTTGCGAGGCGCCTCCGGGCCTCGGCCACCAGGTCGAGCGTCTCGTGCCAGAGATGCGCGCCCTGTGCCTCGTACTGCTCGCGCGCCACGTCCAGGGAGGCCAAGAGGACAAAGGAGGGGCTCGTGGTCTGCAAGAGACGCAAGAGCTTGCGGACGTGCCGGGAGTCCATGCGATCGCCCTTGAGGTGCAGCATGGAGGCCTGGGTCATGGCCGAGAGCAGCTTGTGGGTCGACTGCACCACCGCATCGGCCCCCAGGGCGAGCGCGGGCGAGGGCAGCCTGGGGTCGAGCCCGAGGTGGGCCCCATGGGCCTCGTCGACCAAGAGCAGACGGTCGTAGTCGCGGCAGACCGCCGCGAGGGCCGCGAGGTCCGCACTGCGCCCGAAGTAGTCGGGCCGGGTCACGAGCACCGCCCGCACGGCCGGATCTTGAAAGGCCAGGCGCAGCTCCTCCGGGGTCGGGTCTGCTGGCAGCTGCCAGGAGGCGTCGTAGCCCGCGCCGACGAAGACCGGCCGGGCGCCCGCGAGCAGGATCCCGCCCATGGCCGAGAGGTGGGTGGCGCGGGAGAGGGCGATCGCCTCGCCTGGCCGGCAGGCGGCCATGATCATGGCGTGCAGTCCCACGGTCGAGCCGTTGACCAGGAAGTAGGTCTCGTCCGCCCCGAAGGCCCGGGCCGCGAGGGATTGGGCCTCGGCGATGGCGCCCTCGGGGGCATGCAGGTTGTCCGTCTCGTCGAGCTCGGTGAGGTCCAGCTGCAACGCGGCGCCCATGAGGCTCGCGAACGGAGCGGCCGCCCCCCGACCGTACTTGTGGCCCGGCGTGTGGAAGGGCGTCCAGTCGAGGTCGTGATAGCGCGCGAGGGCTTGGAACAGAGGGGCGTTCAGTCTTGGATTTCCCCGTCGACGAAGGTGTAGGTCTTGGCGAACTGCTTGGAGGTGAGGCGCATGGTGCGCGCGCCGCGCATGGCGGCGAAGTGGATCAGCACGCCCGGGAAGGCCTCGCCCTTGATCAGGAGGCGGGGCGGTGCCAGGGCTTCATGGCGCTCGGTGAGCTCCTTGAGCTGGGACTTGAGCTGGGCGAGCCGGATGTTCATGTTGACCTTGACCGGCATGAGCTTCTGGAGGGTCAGGTTGCCCTCCTCGGCCCGCTGCTTGCTCATCAGCTGCTGGATCAAGGTGGCGATGCCCTCGAGGTCATTCTCGAGGCTCGAGATGTCGTCCTTGAGCTTCTCGATCTCCTCCTTGTCGCCGTCCTGGACGAGCTCGAGGCGGGTCGGAGTCTCGGCCTGGGAGCCTGCGATCAAGACCTGGATCAGCTCGGCCGCTCGGGCCGTGCCGCCGATCAGGTGCTGGTCCACCTGGATCTTGTGCCGCGAGGTGAGGGCGCAGTTGACGGCGTCCCCCTTGACCACCAGGTCGTTGCCCGCCGACAGCGTGCTGTTGGAGTCGCAGAACCGCACGACGATGTCCTTGAGGGCCGTGAGCTTGGCCCCCGAGCGTACCCCGCCCCGGATCCGGATGGAGCCGCCCGACTCGATGACGGCGTTCTCCACGTTGCCCTCCACCGAGACGTCCTCGGTAGCCTTGACCGAGAAGCCCGGGTTGACGTTGCCGCGGATGAGCACCGACCCCTGGAAGTTGATGTTTCCGACCGAGAAGTCCACGTCGTTGACCTGGAAGACCGGCAGCACCGCCACCCGGTTCTTGACGAGCTTGGGGACGCCCATCACCAGGGCGTAGGCCTCGAGCTTGTTGGCCGACAGCTCGACGTTCCGGCCGGCGAGCAGGTGGACGTCCTTGCCGGGCACGGGCGGAATGGACTCCCCGTTGACGGCCCGCCCGGGGTGCCCCTGGGTGGGCAGCGTCTTGCGGGCCAAGAGCT
>DATNQJ010000492.1:0-2612 GCA_036704085.1 Stenomitos sp. | reverse complement strand
CGCTCGCCGAGATCGGAGAGATCGGTCTCCTGGGCGGCGGCTGCCAGGAGCGGCACCGTTTCGTGCGCGTGGCCCGCTTCGGCCGCCAGATACCACTCATACGCGAAGATGTTGACGGCCATGGCCAGGTTGAGGCAGGTGCCCTCCTCGCCCGGGATGCGGACGATCTGGTGGCAGCGCCGCAGGTACTCGTTGGGCAGGCCATGCTTCTCGGTCCCGAAGACCAGGGCCACGGCGCCAGCCTGGGCGTAGTCCCGGGCGAGCGGGGCCACGTGCCGGGGCTCGCGTGTGCGCATGTCCACCGCCTCGTACGGACGGGCCGTGGTGGCGACGGCGAAGACCACGTCCTCGAGGGCTTCCTCGAAGGTCTCGACCTGGCGGGCGTCCTCCAGGATGGCCTCGGCGCCGGCCGCTACCCGGACGGCGTGCGGGTGCCGGGGATCGACTCCGCCCTCGGCAATCACGAGGTCACGCAGGCCGAAGTGGCGCATGGCGCGGGCGACGGCCCCGACGTTCTCGGGCAGGGTGGGGTGGATGAGGATGATGCGGGTTTCGGACAGCAGGTTGGCCACGGGTCCCTCCTGCCCTCCATTATGGCATTCAAAAACGGTCGAGGGGGCGGCCCCCCGGGCGACCCCCTCGTGGAAGTTTACCAGCTAGTGTGCAGCGAGCTCGTGTTGGATGTGGTCCGCCGTCTCCTGGGTGATCGTCCCCTCCAGCGCGAGCGAATGGACCACTTGCTTGACCATGAAGCTCTTCTCGCGGGGTTCCAGCTCGCCACCCGGGTCGTACGCCATCAGGATGAGCCGGATCAGGGTCTTGTGCTCGGTGCTGCTCATGACATTTCGTGACCTCCATACAGCGCTGATTTAGGGGGGCGTTAAGCTTCTCCCACGGATTATTTACCCGGTGACCAGCCAAGCGCTGATAAGGACTTGTTTTCGGCCCATCAAACTTTCGTTAGGACAGCACCTTGAGCGCTTTCGGGACCACGTTCAAGGTCAGTTTACGTGTGTGGGCGAGAACTTCGCCGTCTCCGATGAACGTCTTGCGGGTCGCACTCTTGATCTCGATGCGCTTTCCCGCCAAGAGCTGGATTTCCTTGCGCCGCGTGTGCGCGCCCTTCATGCTCATGAGGATGACCGTCAGGATGGCACCGATCCGGCTGCGCTTGCCCATGAGGCACAGTCCCAGCTGGCCGTCGTCGGTCCTCGCATCGGGACAGGGCACGACCGTCTTGCCGATGGAGGGCTGGTTGCTCACGAAGAGGGCGATCGAGGGGATGGTCCCCTGGGATTGCCCGTCCACCGAGACCTCGAGGTCGCTGACGATCTTCCGGGATCCGGCCAGGAGCCCGAAGCTGTAGAGCACGTAGACGAGGCTCCCGAGACTCCGGGTGGCCTTGCTGACAAACCCCTCGGTGGCCTTGAGCTTGTTGACGCCGACGGCCGTGTCGCTGACGACGCCCATGCCACCCGCGGTGACGAAGAAGCGGCCGTTGATCTCGACGAGGTCCATCTCGCGGACCGCGCCGCGCCGGATGACCGCGCAGGCCTTGGCGACGTTCTTGGGGATGCCGAGGTGGGTGGCGAGGTCGTTGGCGGTCCCCGCCGGGATGATGCCCAGGGCCACGTCGCTGTTGGCCAGCTGGTTGACGACCGCGTTGATCGTGCCATCGCCGCCCACCACGATGACCTTGTCGGCCTTTTCCTCGACGGCCCGGCGGGCGCACGCCACCAGGTCCTCGTAGGTCTCCGGGATGATGAGCTCGTAGTCGAGGCCCTGCAAGGCGCGCGCCACGCGCTTGAGCAGGCCACCGTTGCCGCCGTTGCGGGCATGCCGGTTCACGATGACGCGAATGGTCGCCATAGATTTCCTCTGGTCGAGTGCTGTCGCAGTTCTTATTCCCAAAAGCGAAGTATTAACAAGCATCCGGTCGAATGTCAGGTGACGCGGGGCCCCACCCCTACATGGGTAGGCCCCATGAGTGGCATGGACCGAGGACATCGCTCGATCTCCCGTTTGCCGAGCTTCTGATGAGGGGTATATAGGAAGGGAAACGGCTGGAGCAATGGGCCGGAAGACAGAAGGAAACACCCTCCATGGAGCAAACGGAAAGCCAGTTCGCGCCTTCGGTACCTTACCGGAAGGTCTACTCGGATGAGGCGCTCGGGAATCGCCGGAGATGGGTCTCCGAAGCCACCGGCGCCAATCTGGATCCCCTGAGCGGCGACACCCGGCCCGGGGGGGCGATCTTCAAGGGCAACATCGAGAGCCACATCGGCTTCGTCCAGGTCCCCATCGGGGTGGCCGGCCCCCTGGTCATCAACGGGGAGCACGCCCAGGGCCCCTTCTATGTCCCCCTCGCCACGACCGAGGGAGCGCTCGTCGCCTCCTGCACCCGCGGCATGCGGGCGGTCACCGAGTCGGGTGGTGCGACCGTCCGGGTCGTGAGCGATCAGATGATGCGGGCCCCGATGTTCACCTTCGAATCCCTGACCGACGCCGTGGCCTTCGCCGAGTGGGTCCGCCGGAACGAGGCGGGCCTGCGCTCGATCGCCGAGAGCCAGTCGCGCACGGCCAAGCTCCTCAAGGTCGACCCGGTGATCCTC
>DATNQJ010000491.1:0-2575 GCA_036704085.1 Stenomitos sp. | reverse complement strand
CCTGGGAGCGCCGGCGTCTCGCCGGTCCCGGTCGCCCAGGGCCGGCGAGACGCCGGCGCTCCCAGGCAAGCGACCCATGTTCGTGATGAGGCCCTAGGGCGTGTAGACGGGATAGCGGAGGAGCAGCTCCAGCGGGCAAGGCGTCGAGCGTCGCGGATCCGTCAGGTAGATCTCGTGGCGCAGGCCCGTCAGACTGTAGCCATGCGCGTGGGCGAAGTGGAGCAAGCGCTCGAAGGTGGGCCCGTCGGGCAGGTAGGGGCCGCGCTGGACGACCTGCACCGCCTTGCCTTCGGTCAAGCGCCCGAAGCGCAGCCTATCTAGCGCGGGCAATTCCTGGTTCAACTCGCGCAGGGCCTCCATCGCCTGCTCCAGGTGGATGATGGTCGCGGCGTCGGGGAGGGCCACCATCAGGGTCCAGACGCCCTGCTCTTGGCCATCGTCCTCGTCGGTCCACCAGATGCTTTCGAGCGGCGGAAGGGGACGGGGGGCGCTGTCGGGTTCGATGAGGAGCCAGAGGGTGGCCGCCAGGGGTTCGAGGGTCTTCCAGGCGGCATCGAAGTCAGCGGACGTGCTGGGATCGCCCTTCCCATCGACCATCAGGTAGCTGGCCGCGGGCACGTCCACGAGGATCGGGGTCACGGCGGCGGCCATCAGAAGATCCGGGGTTATCGGTTTGCTGAGAAGCGTCGGCACAGGGGGCCTCCTTTCGTTCGAATGTCCCTATGTTAAGTCTCGTAACGAGCGAGCACATCCGTACGATCCCGAGGGTCTGGCGAAGGTGGTCTGGGGACGCTACAATCAGGACCATGACACAGCGCAAAGGCTTTTTTATCGTCGTCGAGGGCATCGACGGCATGGGCAAATCCACGCAGCTCGCGGAGTTGGAGGCCTATCTCAGGGCCCAGGGCTATGGGGTCCGTCGCTCCAAGGAGCCCACGGACAGCGACTACGGGCGGGAGATCCGACGGATCGCTCAGCAAGGGCGGGCCAATGTCTCCCTCGAGGACGAGCTGGGGCTCTTCCTCAAGGATCGGGAGCTGGACGTCCGAGAGAACATCCTGCCGGCCCTGGAAGCGGGAGAGGTGGTGCTCCTCGATCGCTACTTCTACTCGAACATCGCCTACCAGGGGGCCCTCGGCCTGGATCCGGCCCACATCCGCCAGGCCAACGAGGGCTTCCCGGTCCCGGATCTCGTCATCCTGATGGACGCCCCCCCGACGGTCGGCATCGGCCGCATCCGCGGCGGGCGCGGCGAGGTCAACAACCAGGGCTACGAGCAGGAAGACTTCCTCGAGAAGGTGCGCGCCCTCTTCCGGGCCATGCCGGATCCCAACATCGTGCGCGTCGACGCCACGCGCGACCTGGCGAGCGTGACCCGCGACGTGCGCGATTTGGTGATGAGTCGGCTTGCTGACAAGGCGATCGTCAAGTCAAAGTAGCTGACGGGCAGGCCCTTTTCGGGTCGTGATGTCCGTTTGGTGCTTCGTTGAGCGTCAGGCGGTTGCTTCGGCCACCCGGAACTGCTCGCGGTAGAGCTGCTCGTAGAGACCGCCCCTGGAGAGCAGCTCGGCGTGCGTGCCGCGGTCCACGATCCGCCCGCCCTCCATCACGAGGATGAGGTCCGCGTGGAGGATGGTCGAGAGGCGGTGGGCGATCGCAAGTGTCGTCCGCCCCTGCATGACCGTGTTCAGGGCCTGCTGGATCAGGGCCTCCGAGTGCGAGTCGAGGCTCGAGGTGGCCTCGTCCAGGATGAGCACGCGCGGCGACTTGAGGATGACCCGCGCCAGCGCCAGGCGTTGCTTCTCGCCGCCGGACATGCGATAGCCCCGCTCGCCCACCACCGAGTCGTAGCCCTCGGGCAGGCTCGCGATGAGGTCGTGGATGTTCGCCGCCCGGCAGGCCGCGACCAGCTCCTCCGGGGTGGCGGACGGCTTGGCGTAGAGCAGATTCTCGCGGATGGTCGTGTGGAACAGGAAGGGCTCCTGGGTGACCACGCCGATCTGGGCCTCGAGGCTCTCCAGCGTGAGGTCCCGGATATCCTGGCCGTCCAGGAGCACCCGCCCCGCGTCCGGATCGTAGAAGCGCGGGATCAGGTAGCTCAGGCTCGTCTTGCCCGCCCCCGACGGACCGACCACGGCCACCAGGGAGCCCGGCGGTGCCGTGAAGTCGATGTCCTGCAACAGCGTGCGCTCTTCGCGGTAGCGGAAGCTGACGTGCTCGAAGCGGAGCTCGCCGTCGACCCGCTCGATGGCGCGGGCGCCCGGCCGATCCTGGATGCTGGGCACCAGGTCCATGACGCCGAAGAGCCGCTCGAAGACCGCGAGGGCCGACATGACCTCGACGTGCACGTTGGCCAGGGCCGAGATCGGCGAGTAGAGGCGGCCGAGGTAGGCCACGAAGGCCACCAGGGTACCCACGGTGAGCACGTGGCTCACGATCAGGTGGCCGCCGTACCAGTAGATGATGGCCGGGCCCAGGGCCGAGAAGAGGCCGAGGCTCAGCGTGAACCAGCGCCATAGCAAGGAGCGCCGGATCTGGATGTCGCGCAGCTCCAGGCTCAGCTGGTTGTAGCGCT
>DATNQJ010000490.1:0-4110 GCA_036704085.1 Stenomitos sp. | reverse complement strand
CTGGTTGTGGAGCAGGTGCTCCCACCAGTGCCGGGGGACGAACTCGTTCAGGACGATCGTGACGGGGGTTCGCTGGTAATCGGCCTGGATGGTGTCCAGGTAGGCCTGGATGGGCGAGACAAGGGATCGGTAGGGCGACTCCAGGACGACCAGGGGCACCGTCATGTTGTGGGCCTCCCAGTCCGCCTTGAGGCGGGCTCCCGCCTCGGGCTCGTCGGTGACGTGGAGGGCCGTCACGTCGTCCGAGAGGGCCAGCGCATAGCGTAGGCTCTTGGCCGCGGCCTTGTTGAGCGAGGAGATCAGCACCAGGGTCTTGGGGGACGGCAAGGGATAGGCTTGAAGCTCGGCTCGCTTGGAGATGACGAGTTGCTCGGCCACCCGCTGGTAGTGGTGGTGGATGCCACGCAGCATGAAGACGAACGTGGGCAACAGGACGAGGATCATCCAGGCGCCGTGCGTGAACTTGGTGGCGGCGATGACCAGGGTGACGATGGCCGTCGTAAGGGCGCCGATGCCGTTGATGATCAGGCCCTTGCGCCACCCCTCCTCGCGGCGCATCCACCAGCGCCGGACCATGCTCGCCTGCGAGAAGGTGAAGGCCATGAACACGCCCACCGCGTACAGGGGGATGAGGTGGTGGACGTCGCCCCGGACCAGGATGATGAGCGCTCCGGCCAGGATGCCCAGGGCCAGGATGCCGGTGGACAGGCCGAGCCGATCGCCTCGGAAGATGAACTGGCGCGGCATGAAGCGATCCTGGGCCATGAAGTAGGCGAGGCGCGGGAAGTCGGAGAAGGCGGTGTTGGCCGCGAGCACCAGGATCAGGGCGGTGGTCGCCTGGATGGCATAGTAAAAGGGGCTCCGGCCCACCACCGCACGGGCGATCTGCGAGACGACCGTCTCGCCCTCGCGAGGCAGGACGTGGTAGTACTGCCCGAGCGTGCTGATCCCGAGGAAGAGCGTCGCCAGGATCACGGCCATCCAGACCAGCGTCCGGGCCGCGTTCTTGGCCTGGGGATCCTGGAAGATCGGCACGCCATCCGAGATGGCTTCGGTCCCGGTCATCGCCGAGCAGCCCGACGCGAAGGCGCGCAGCACCAGGAAGATTCCCACGCCCGTCATGGCCGGCCCCGGCACCTGGGCCACGTTCTCGACCGCCGGCAGGCCGCTCGCGATGCGCCATGCGCCCACGCCGATGAGGCCGAGGATACACACGATGAAGGCGTAGGTGGGTAGCGTGAAGAGCGCGGCGGATTCGCGGACGCCGCGCAGGTTCGCCACGCACAGGAAGGCGACCGCCACCAAGGCGAGCTCCACCGTCAAGGGCTGCAGCGCGGGAAAGGCCGAGGTCACGGCGGCCACGCCCGCGCTGATGCTGACGGCGACCGTGAGCACGTAGTCGACCATGAGGGCGGAACCCGCGAGGATGGCCGGGGTGGCCCCCAGGTTGTCCTTGGTGACGATGTACGTCCCGCCGCCCTTCGGATACTTGTAGATGGTCTGCCGGTACGAGTAGGCGACGATGGCCAGGAGCATGACGATGGCGAGGGTCACGGGCATCGTGAAGTGCACGGCGCCCGCGCCCGCAGCGGCGAGCACGATCAGGATCTCCTCGGTCGCGTACGCCGTGGACGAGATCGCGTCGGACGAGAGCACGGCGAGGGCCTTGACCTTGGTGATGCGCTCGTGGGCGAGATGGGCGCTCGGCATGGGGCGGCCGATGAGGACGTGCTTGAAGTTGGTGACGATACCGGAGATCCCACCGGTCGGTTGGCTGGCCTCCTCGGTGGCGACCAGGTGTCCCGTGTAGGTCCCCTTGCGGAGCTTTTGGTCGCTTGGGGAGTCCCCGCCCTTTTTGGTATCCATGCTTGCTTGCCACACCTCTGTCTAAAGTCTCGCTCGGCAGCTTTTACCGGCAGGTAGCCTGTCTGGGCACCCAACCCCGAGCACAATTCGGCATCATAGGAGGGGCGGCATCAAAAAAGTATCAAGACGAGCCGGAACGACCTCAAGAAAAGGTCAAGATAGGCCTGGAAAAAGGCGCGCTAAGCCCCTGCCGGGAGGGGCGAGCGACCTGTCGAGGCCCTCCACCTAGTCCGTGGCCGCCACGATGATGACGTCGATGTTGTGGGTCCGGTGGAGGATCGTGTCGAGAATCGGGGTCCGGATCATGGCAGAGAGGCGCGAACGGCGGGACTCCCCCAGGACGATCGCCGTGACCTGATGCTCGCTCGCGAACTGGGAGATCGCCTCTCCGACCTCACTGGCGCGCAGCATCACCACGTCGGCCTCCAGGGACTCGGCCAGGCCGAAATTCTGATCGAGGGCCTTTTGTTCATCGTTTCGGAGGGCCCCGTCTTCCACGTAAAGGACCGTAAGGTCCGCATTGAGGCGGCTCGCCAGGCGAGCCCCGCGGCGGATGAGCCGCTGGGCGCCGGGGCTCGGAGTCAGGCAGACCAGAATGCGTTCCTGGATGCCTGCCGGCTCCTCGGCCTTGCCGATTTCTGCCCGGACCTCGTCGAGCTTGTCCTCGACCTTGTCGGCCAGCTCGCGCAGGACCAGTTCGCGGAGGGCCGTGAGGTTGTGCGTGGTGAAGAAGTTGGACAGGGATTGGGTAATCTTGTCCGAGGCGTAGATCTTGCCAGCCCGGAGCCGCTCCTGGAGCGCCTCGGGCGAGATGTCGACCAGCACCATCTCGTCGGCGTCCTCGAGGACCGTGTCGGGAACGGTCTCGCGGACCTTGACGCCCGTGATGCGTTCGATGATCCCGTTGAGGCTCTCGATGTGCTGCACGTTGATGGTCGAAATGACGGCGATGCCCGCCATCCGGATGATCTGGGCGTCCTCGTAGCGCTTGGCGTTTAGGCTTCCCGGGACATTCGTATGGGCCAGTTCGTCGACCAGCACCACGGCCGGCTTCCGTGCGAGAATCCCCTCCAGATCCATTTCGGTCAGGTGGGTTCCCTTGTAGTCGAAGTCCTTGCGAGGGACCTGCTCGAGTCCCTCGACCAGTTGGGCGGTTTCGGAGCGGCCGTGCGTCTCCACCACCCCCACCACGACGTCCTCACCGCGGCTGACTCGGTCCTGGGCCTCCCGCAGCATGGCATAGGTCTTGCCGACACCCGGCGCAGCCCCGAAGTAGATCTTGTGGTGTCCCTTCGTTTTGGCGACCCGTTGCCGGAGGATCTCCACGGGGTCCACTTCGTCCCTTGCTACCTCGCTTAGACGCGGCCGGCGGAGAAGCCGCGCGACCATGCGATAGGCCACGGCCGGGGTGAGGGGATGCCGCTCCACCAAGCTCGCCCCCGCTGCGAGTAGCTCCGGTTCGCTGGGGCCCCCGTCGGCGGGGAGCAGGACGATCAGCAGGACCTCGCGCGACTCGGGCCGCGTCCGGATTGCCTTCAGGACCGACAGGACCTCTTCCGGGGCAACCCCCAGCGCATCGATGACTTCCAGGAGGGTATCGACGCGCTGGGCCATGCCCGTGGCTAGACCCAGATCCATTGCCCGGTAGCTTTCCACGCCGATCCCCTTGAGCACCTCGCAGAGGGTCTCGAAGGTGGGGCCCTCCGGCATGGCCAAGACGGCTCGCGGTTCCCTGTATGATTTGGGCGACATGGAGAAGCAACCTCGCTAGGTGCCTGCGGTCCGATCCAGGTCCTGGTTGAGCCTCAGTACGTTCACCCGGGGCTCGCCCAGCACCCCGAAGGTACGGCCTTCGATGTGGGCCGCGACGAGTTCGCGGACCCGTTCCTCGGCGAGGCCCCGGATGCGGGCCACGCGCCGCACCTGGTAGTAGGCCGCCGCCGGGGAGATGTGGGGGTCGAGGCCGCTGCCCGAGGCCGTGACGAGGTCCGCCGGGATCGGCTCCTGGTTGCCCGGATCGGCGGCATGCAGGGCCCCTACCCGGGCCTGCACGGCATCCTTGAGGGCCGGATTGGTGGGACCCAAGTTGGAGCCGGCCGACGAGCCCCCGTTGTAGGGGTGTGGGGCCGTCGCGGAAGGCCGGCTCCAGAAGTACCGGGGTGAGGCGAACGGCTGGCCGATGAGCTCGGAGCCTAGAACCCGGTCGCCCTCCTTGATCAGGCTGCCGTTGGCCTGGTGGGGAAA
>DATNQJ010000489.1:0-2120 GCA_036704085.1 Stenomitos sp. | reverse complement strand
GAAGAGGCCCGTGCCGATGGGCGGAGTGTGCTCGGCCACGTCCGACCGCTCCATGACGGGCACCTGCTCCCAGTCTTCCGGGCCCTCGAGGGTGACGCCCTCAAGACGCGCACGGTGGTAAGGCGCGAGCGGAGCGATTTCCTTGATCAGCCGCTCGCGCCGGCCCCAGCTGAGGCGGTCGAGCTCCTCGGGCGTGAGCCACTCGGCGCCGTCAAAGCGATCGCCCGCCTCATCGAACCCGATGGACACCCACTTCACGAGCTCGTTGAGCGCGATCAGCCCATCGTGAGGCTCGCCGGGCGTGCCTCCGCTCATCTCGGCCAAAGGCGTCACCCGGAGAACACCGACGTCCATCAGGCGCTGCGCGAGCGAGAACAGGCGGTTCGGCGGCACCGAGACGCCCGCCGTCTGGAGGTAATCGGTGTACTCGGCGACGTGTTCGGGCACCTGCGCGAGGTCCGCCACGCGCTTGACGTAGAGGGTCCGGAACAGGGGCGAAAGCTTGAAGGCCGGATCCTGCTCGACGATGAGGGTCCAGAAGGGCTCGGTGCCCGGCGTGATGAGCCGCGTTGTGCCCATGGCCGCCTCGAAGCGCGCCATCTCACGCTCCTTGGTCACCTCGGCGCGCTCTTGCATGGTGAGCGGCCCCTGGGGCAGCTCGCGTTGCACCTCGTCGAGCGCCCGACGCAGGGCCTCGACGAAGGTCATGGTGGGCTCGCCGTCAGCCGAGCCATCCTCCAGGTACAGGACCTGGGGGCTCGAGCATGCATTTTGGTCCCAGAGGGCGATCGAGCGCGCGAGCTGCCGCGGCACCTCGGGATGCTCCAATCGCTCGGCCGCAATGGCGGCAAACGAGACCTTCGGGCCGTACTCGACCAGGTGCGTCTTGAGCGAGAGGCCCTCGCGGTATTCGCGGACGACCTCCTCGCCACCCCAGACGACGATGGTGTCGCAGTGCTGCTGGAAGACCCGGTGCACCTGGCTCTTGCCGCCCGACCACGAGAGGATGGCGATTGAGTCCGCGATCAGGCCTTCCGGATCGCACTGCTTGAGGGCCTTGGCGAAGAGCAAGGGGAACAGAGGCGCCTTGCTCGCAGCCTTCAGGAGGTTCACGTTCTTCGTGAGGATCCCCTCGATCATGCTGAGGATACCGCCCGTGAAGACGTTGCCGCTCGATACGTGCAGGGTGACGCCGCGGGGCAGCGCCCGCTTGAAGGCCGCACCGTTGCCGCCCTGCCACATCTCCAGGGCATCCGGCGAACCCAACTCGACCTTGAGCTTCGCCTCGAGGTAGCTCCGCGACAAGGCCATCTCCAGGCCCCTGAGCTCCATGGTCACCATCTCGGGTGAGAAGCCGATCTGGGCCGGGATGCGCTCCATGACCTGGCGGCGGCCCTCGTAGTCGGGGCTGGCCCAGAGCTTGGCCGCAGCCTCCAGGATGGTGAGCACTCGGTCGATGGGGGCCTTGGCGATCCGCTCGCGGCGCTGGTGCGCCTCTCTCAGGATGTCGAGCGCCACCTCGTCGGTCAGCTCGCCGGTGAGCGTACGGCCAAAGACGTAATGTTCGCGCATGGTGAGATCCTTACTTCAACAGCTGGGCCGCGGAGATGGCACAGCCCTTGTTCTTGCGAGTCCCGGCCCGGCCCTGCAGGGAGATGGTCGGGGTCTTGCGGCCGCAGGGACAGTCGGTCTCGATGGTGGCCAGATCGCTCGTGAGCAGGCTCAAGGCAGGCATCGCGAGGTTGTAGGGCGTCACCAGGTGCAGGAATCCCGTCTCTCCGAAGGGCAGGACCTCGAGGGTGCCCACCTCACGCGCGTAGGCCCGGGCGAAGGTCGGCACGTGAAAGCGGTGGTGCTCACACTGCAGGTAGGGCACGCCATGCTCGACCATCCCGTAACCGTCCCGGACGTTGCCGGCCGGAATGCCCAGCACCTCTTCGACCTCGGTGAGGAACTCCTCGAACTCGATGCGCTCGCTCTCGGACTTCTTCCAGCCGCCGCCCGTCATGACGTACGAGTCGGGGCCAAGCTGGTATCGCTTGCCCTCGGCCCGAAGGCGGGTCATCAGGCGATGCAGGAAGGCGGGAAAGCCCAGGAATCGGACGGGGAGTCCCTCCTCG
>DATNQJ010000488.1:0-5299 GCA_036704085.1 Stenomitos sp. | reverse complement strand
GAAGCGGCCCAGGGCGTGCTCAACCAAGCCCTCCGGCTAAAGGGCGAGTTGCGAGGCATGGTGCGGCTCGGCACGATCTCCGAGCCCGTCGCGCTGCGCCTGGGTGATTTCTTGAGCGCGCTGGTGGCGACCCACCCGGGGCTGGAGGTCCAGTTGCAACAAGGTGTCTCCGGGACCGTGCTCGACGACGTCCGCGCAGGCCGTCTGGACGCCGGGTATGTCCTGGATGACGAACCCGACGACACGCTGTGCTGGGTAAAGCTGGCGGACGTGTCACTCCACGTGGTGGGGCCGGCTGTCTGGGGAGAGGCCTTTCGAACGGCCACGTGGCGCGAAATCGTCGAGCGCTCCTGGGTTGGGACGCCTCCGGCCTGCTCGTTCCACCACATCACCGAGCGGTTATTTCAAGCCCAAGGGCTGCGCCCGAACACCGTCGCCGTTGCGGATCAGGAACGTACCCTGAGGAGCCTGGTGGCCGCCGGCGTGGGCGCCACGTTGTTGCGCGAGGACCAGGCCACGGCCGCCATCGAGGCCGGCGAAGCCGTACGTTGGCCGGGCGCCGAACACCGGACCGGGCTTTGGTTCGTGTACCAGCGGCACCGTGGCGGTGAGCCGGTCCTCCAGACGCTCACCGAGTTCGTACGCCGCACCTGGGCCTCAGAACAAGACGATCATCTCCGGCCAGCAGGTCGTTAGGTCCACCGCCACCTCTCGGGAGCAGGCCCTCGAGGGTTATGGTTGGCGCACGTCGAAGCCCTTACGCGTGGCAACCTCCCACGGCCCGCGCCAAGCGCTGGATCCCCTCCTCGATCGCGGCTTCCGTCAGGTGGGCGTAGCCAAGGACGAACTGTCCACCGGGTGCAGGTCCGGCGTAGTACGAGGCGGCACTGGCGAGCCCGACCCCTTCCGCCTCCGCCCGCGCCAGCACATCGCCATCCGAGTGTCCACTCTCGAGCGTGATCAAGAGATGCATGCCGCTTTGGTCGCCGAGTAACCGGACGCGATCGCCCATATACCGTGCGAGCGCCTGGGTCAGACACGCGCGTCGTGACGCGTACAGCGTTCTCATCCTCCGGACATGGCGCCCCATGTGGCCTTCGCTGATGAAGTCGGCCAGCACGGCTTGCTCGAGTAGCGGCGCTTGGCGATCCGTCAACCACTTGGCGCGTGAGACCAGTCCGACCAGGGCCTCGGGCACGACGAGATAGCCCAGGCGCAGGGCGGGGAAGAGCACCTTGGAGAAGGTTCCGATGTAGAGCACCCGGCCATGGCGGCCGAGCCCTTGTAGCGCGGGAATGGGGCGTTCGACGTAGCGAAACTCGCTGTCGTAGTCGTCCTCCAACACGAGCGCCCCGGTCCTTTCCGCCCAGTCGAGCAGCGCGAGTCGCCGCGAGAGGGAGAGCACGGTGCCCGTGGGGAACTGATGGGACGGTGTCACATGGACCAACCGGACTCCAGCGCCCGGCAGGCGATCGACCTGGAGACCGGCCTCATCCACCGGAACTGGAACGAGGTCCGCGCCGTAGGAGGCGAACACATGCCGAGCCCCCAGGTAACCCGGCTCTTCGATGACCACGCGATCGCCTGTATTGACGAACAACCGAGCGGCCAGGTCGAGCGCCTGCTGTGATCCCCCCACGATCACGATCTGGTCGGGATGGCAGGTCACGGCTCGGGCGCGCGACACGTACTCACTGATGGCTGCGCGCAGGGGCCCATACCCGCGGGCGTCACTCTCATAGCCGAGCGGGAGGTCATGATCCCGCAAGCGCCGCTGGGTCAACGCTCGCCACACCTCCACCGGAAAGTGGTCGAGTGCCGGTCCGCCGTAGTGCGCGAAGGTGATGGGAGCGGCCTTCGCCGTGACACGCAAGGCACCCGTCTCGGCAAGTCGCTGACCGTAGTCAGACAGTGGATAGGTCGTGGTGGGGTTGGGCGCTACCGACCCGGCCGAGTTGGCTTCCAACTGCACCTCGGGCAGCTCCGCTGGGACGTAGGTGCCTGCCCCCTTGCGAGTTGCCAGGTATCCTTCCGCCAGCAGCTGATCGAAGGCGACCACCGTCGTGCTGCGGGAGACTCCCAGGAAAGTGGCCAGCTCACGTGAGGAGGGCAAGCGCTCACCGGGTGCAAGCCGCCCGGTGAGGATGGCCGCGCGAAGCTGGTCGTAGAGTTGTCGATGCATGGGCTCGGGGCCGGTGCTGTCGAGCAGAATGGGTATCCTCATGGCTTTCCCCGCAAAGTGGACTGGTTCGATTTCCGATAATTGGATATTGAGTCAGTCCACTTTCGCACTTAATCTGGAAGCCGTCCAGTCACCATCTGCCACTTTGGAGGTTTCCCATGACCATGCCGCCGATTGCCCGGACCGAGCGCACGACCCTCAAGCGCCTGCCTAAACGTGGCAGCTACGACCGCGAGCTGGTGTATGCCATCCTCGATGAAGGGCTGCTGTGTCATGTGGGCTTTGTCGTGGAGGGTTCACCCTTCGTCATCCCGACTGCCTACTGGCGCATCGGCGACCGGTTATACCTGCATGGCGCCCCGGCCAGCCGCATGCTGCAGCAGTTGCGCCAGGGTGTCGACGTCTGTGTGACGGTCACCCTGCTGGACGGTCTGGTGTTGGCGCGATCGGCCCTTCACCACTCCATGAACTACCGCTCGGTGCTCATCTTTGGACGGGCCGAGCTGCTGGAAGGCGAAGCCGAGAAATTGGCCGCCCTGGACGCCTTCCTGGACCATGTCGTGCCGGGCCGCGCCACCGAGGTCCGGCCTCCGAGTCCAGCTGAAGTGGCGGGGACGTTGATCCTGGCCATCGCGATCGAGGAGGCCTCTGCCAAGGTGCGGAGCGGCCCACCGGTCGATGATGCTCGCGACATGGAGTGGCCCGTCTGGGCCGGCGAAGTCCCCCTTCAGATGGTGGGGACTCAGCCGGAAGTCGCGCCTGACTTGCGGGTCGAGGTGCCCGTGCCGGCTTATGCCCGACACTATGCACGCTCGCGCAGCAGTCGTGGGCTGGCATGAGGAGGCGCCGGGCAGATGAGGCGATCCCCATGACGTCTACGAGCGCCTTCTGGCGCCACCTGTGGTCCTATCTCAAGCTGATCAGCCGTGGCGCGAGGACTCCTCCTCTGACCGGCTCGTGCGTGGATGAGTGGCGATGGTGAATCGGGCGTTTGCACCTTGTAGGGGCACAGACTGAAGCATCGTGGCTACGCCTGTTCGCGGCTCCGTTCGAGGCCGTCGAGGATGAGATCGAGTCCGTAGAGGAACTCGTTGGCATAGGCGTAGCCCGGCTGCATGACGTGGCCCAAGGCAAACTCCGTGAGGTGGGGGTACGCGCCCTCGGGCATGTGCTGGAAGAAGGCCGCCAACTCTTCCACCGGCACCTTCGTGGTGTCGAAGGGCAGGCTCAACTCCTGCAGCGCAAAGCCGTAGATGTAGGTATCGATGGCCGAATACGCATGCGCGGTCATCTCCAGGGAGAAGCCCGCCTTGCGAAGCATGCCCAGGACCGCGTCGTGGTGACGGAACGTCGCGGGGCCCGGACGGCGCCGCGACTCCATGAGCCCGATGGCCCAGGGGTGTCGCAAGAGCGCCTCACGGGCCGAGGCGGCCCGCAGACGCATGGCCGTCTTCCAGTCTTTCTCCTCGGTGGGGAGGTCGATCTCGCTGAACACGACATCGACCATGCCATCGAGGATCTCTTCCTTGTTGGCCACGTGGTAGTACAGCGACATCGCCTCGACCCCGAGCTTCTCTGCGAGCTTGCGCATCGAGAGGGCTGCGACGCCTTTCTCGTCGGCAAGCAGCACGGCTGTGCCCATGACCCGCTCCTTGTTCAAGGGGACGCGGGGCTCCAAGCCTGGTTCTGTCTTTGCGGCCATGGGTCTCCTCGGGCTACCGACGGGAATCCTTTCTTGACATCTTACAACGTAAGGCTTAGTCTTACAGCGTAAGGTTGCCCGTTTGGGCGAGGCCGCTCCAACCGTTGGGGGCCCGCCATTGACGAGCGAAGAAGGAGACTGCCCCCATGAAGGCTGCCGTTTACCGTCGATATGGTTCTCCGGACGTGGTGCGCGTCGAGGAGGTGGCCAGGCCCGAGCCGAAGGACGACGAGGTCCTGATCCGGATCAAGGCCAGCACGGTGTCTTCGGGGGACATGAGGGCCCGCAGCCTCCAGATGCCGGCCGGGTTCGGGCTGTTCGCCCGCCCGGTGTTCGGGCTGTTCGGTCCGCGCCAGGGCATCCTTGGAACGGAACTCGCCGGGGAGATCGAGGCGGTCGGCAAGGCGGTCACGCGGTTCAAGGTCGGCGATGCCGTGTTCGCGTTCTCCGGCTTCGGGATGGGCTGCCACGCGGAGTATCGGACCATGCCCGAAGATGGGCCGCTCGTGTCCATGCCGACCGGGGTCAGCTTCGAGGAAGCGGCGGCGATCTCGTTCGGCGGCAACACGGCGCTCTACTATCTACGGGACCTCGGGAAGATCGCCGCCGGCGACGAGGTCCTCATCATCGGGGCGTCCGGTGCCGTGGGCAGCGCCGCGGTGCAACTCGCCAGGCACTTCGGAGCCAAGGTCACCGCGGTGACGAGCACTCCCAACGTCGAGCGGGTGACCCAGCTCGGAGCCGAACGCGTCATCGACTACACGAAGGCCAGCTTCCTGGACGATGGCAAGCCGTACGACCTCATCTTCGACACCGTCGGGAGCACCGAGTATGCCGCCTGCCGCGCAGCGCTGAAGGAAGCAGGACGCCTCCTGCTCTGCGGAGCGAGCTTGCCCCAGATGCTCCGGTCCAACTGGGCTGCGAGGTCGAGCCAGCAGAAGGTCTTTGCGGGGGCGGCCTCGGAGCGCGTGGAGAACCTCCGGTACCTCAAGGACCTGGTCGAATCGGGTCAGTACCGGCCCCTGATTGACCGTTCCTATCCGCTGGACCAAATCGTCGACGCGCACGCCTACATCGAAGCAGGACGCAAACGCGGCAGCGTCGTGATCACCATGGCGCGAGCCTAAGCGGAAGGGCGTCGTTCGAGGCGCTCTTCCAGCACCGTCTTCAGCACCACGGCTTGGTTGTGCAGTCGATCCTTCGCGCCGTAAACCAAGGTCACGGTGCCCTGGCGAGCAGCATCCAGGAGGGGCTCAAGTACCTGTGCCTCTTGCGCTAGCTCGGATCGATAGCGGGCCTCGAACTCCTCCCAACGCTCAGGCTGGTGGCCGAACCAGCGTCGCAACTCCGTGCTTGGCGCAACGTCCTTGAGCCAGCCGACCAGCTTCAGGCGCTCCTTCGAGACACCCCGCGGC
>DATNQJ010000487.1:0-5109 GCA_036704085.1 Stenomitos sp. | reverse complement strand
CGAGTTCGCCCATCAGGCGAAGATGCGGGCGTTGCACCAACTGGGCAACCGGCAGGGCGCCATTCGCCACTTTCAGCAGCTCGAAGAGGTCCTGCAGCAGGAACTGGGCGTCGATCCGGCACCGGAGAGCCGCCGCCTCTACGAACGGATTCTCTCCGGGAACATGTGATCGCCGACTTTTCGAACGTGACCGCCATGTGATCACGCATGTTAGCGACCCTCGCTAACATCCTCTCTGTCAAGGCTCAACGAACCGACAGGAGGACCCCATGCGTAACGCCCGTCTTGCACTTGCACTCGTGGCAGCTTCCCTCGCCGTTTCCCCGCTCTCGGGCTGTGTGATCACGGGCCACAACGTCTATCCCACCGGCGCTTCGACGACGGCCACCGCGGTTGCCACCCGCACCTCGGCCCAGGTCTTCGAGATGACGGGCGCCAGCCTCTTCGACGCCCAGCATGCGGTGAACCGCTACCTCACCCAGCACTACCCCCAGGCCGATCTGGTCAAGATCCACGCCCTGATGGTCGGCACCAACGCCAAGATTGCCAAGACCAGCGCCTGGGAGTTCACCTACCGCATCAAGGTCCCGTCGGCCGACCCGGCGCCGGCGGCCACGCCGGTCCCGACGCCGAGTGCGAGCCCCAGCTTCGCCGCCCAGGCCGTGACCGTTCCCACGACGTACCAGTACCACCTCCTATCCTTCACCTACAACGGTAACGGCCAGCTTCTGGCCCCCGAAGAGGTGGACCACACCGGCGACACCCTCGCCAAGATCGATTTCGACCGCGCCATGTTGCTCTCCAAGGCGATCGATACCGCCCTCGACATCGGCATGGGCGTGGGCGACCCCGGCATGGAGGTGACCCTCCGGACCACCGTCAACGGCGGCGCGGTCTACGAGCTCGACTCGAGCGTCGGTACCCGGCAGGTCCTGGCATATAGCTCCAGCTACCCTAGCTACGGTTCGTCCTATGGCTCGTCCTACGGCTCGTCCTACGACAGCTGGATCGACGGCGATCCCTATGCCCAGAACGACGGCTACTACTACCCGAAGCCCGCTCCCACTCCGAGCCCCACTCCGTATGGGAAGACGGCGTACGTTCGTGGTAAATATGTGATGGATGCTTACACCGGAGCCATTCTTGACCGTCCGAGCCGGCTCTAGGGGTCGCATCAGCCGAGAGGGGGTGACGAGGTGCGCCGACCATCCATAGTCCTCAGTATCAGCCTGCTGGCGGCCTCGGTCGCGATCGCCGGTTGTCCCTGGGGGATGCCCATCAGCGGGCAGACCCCGCCGCCGAACGATCCGTCCAAGCAGTTCAACGTCGACAACGAGAAGCAAGAGCTCAACGCCCTCATCGATTCCGAGGCGGTGCGCCCCTACTTCGATCCGTCCAAGCTCATCAACGATGGCGTGGGGATCTTCGCGAGCGACGGGGAGTCGGAGGACCTGCTCCCCCGTCGCTGGGGTCGCAGCTACCCGAAGACGGTCCAGGCCGCCAGCGAGCGGATCGTCGACCAGATGGCCATCGACTTTAGGACCGACGCGCAGAGCGTGTTGACCGCGGAGGCCACCTTCTCGGTCACCCGCGCGGCCCGCTTCGTGGCGGACTTCGCCTGGCAAAACCGCCTAGTGACCAAGTCCTACAACGAGGCGGCCGAGCGCAAGGCTCGCTTCGTCAAGCAGAACGGGCAGTGGCGATTGGTCTCCCTGTCGCCCATGACGCTCGGGGTGACGCCCTCGGGCAAGGTCAGCCTCGATCTGGTCCGGCTCAAGGTCGACGGGGCCGCTCCGATCCTGATCCGTGATGGCTCGCTGCTCGATTCGAGCCAGGCCCCGCGGGTCAAGCCCTTGCAGGCGGCGACCGTGGAGGTGCACGCGACCTATACGGGCACCTCGACCGATCAGCCGCCCTACTACCTCTTCCTGTCGTTGCCGCCGGGACGCGATCGCTTGCGCTTGCACGACGATGGCCTGGCAGGCGACACCCTGGCGGGGGACGGCCTCTATGCGGCCACCTTCAACTTCCCCGCCGACACCGGGCTCCACCACATGGTGATCGACGCGGTCTCCAGCAGCACCTTCACCGATCTCGGGAGCAATGCCTACGATGCCTCGCTGTGGGGCATCAGCTACCTCGTCCAAGGGGGTGAAGCACTATGAGGGCCAAGGCGATGAACCATCTCGGGTGCGTGGCCCTTGTGGCCATCTTGACCTCGGGCTGCACGGCGGCGGACTTCGCGATGCCGACCGGGGCGATGGGCAGCTGGGGGGCTCCCAACTCGCTGGTCGACTCCAGCCCGCGGGGCGGCGGCGGCACCACGCCCACCGGCTCTACCATCAATGGCGCCACCGTCGCGCTCTTCCAGACCTCGATCGGACCGATCGCCTGGAAGGGGGTCCAGCTGGCCCAGATGCAGAGCACGGGGACGACCCTGCTCTGGAACGCGCCGCCGGATCGCAACAACCAGGCGCTCGCGATCCCGCAATCCGGCCTCGCCTGGGCGGTGGGCTACGGGGTGGCCCGGTACCAGAACTCAGAATGGAATAGCGACGTGACGGACGTCGATGCGGTCGCGACCCCCACGACGGCCTCGTCCCAGCGCGTCTTGCTCACCGACGTGAGCTTCGCGCCGGGCTCCAGCACGGTGGGCTATGCGGTCGGCACCCGGGGCACGATTCTCCGCTACAACGGGGTCGATCGCTGGACCAAGGTGACCGACGCGGGCCTCACCACCGAGAACCTCGGCACGGTCAAGGTGCTCGCTCCCAACGACGTCTGGGTGGCCGGCCAGGTGCTGATGCACTATAACGGCAATGAATGGACCAAGGTCACGACGGTGCCGGGCGAGATCTCGGGCCTGGCGGTCGTCGATGCCCACAACGTCTGGGCCTCCACGGGCAGCGGCCTGTACCAGTGGGATGGGTCTGCGGATTGGACAGCTTGGACCGCCAAGTTCGTGCCCACGGGCAAGACGGTGGGGGCTCCGCGGATCGCGGCCTTCGGGAATACGGTCGTGGGCCTCGCCATCGAGCCGGGGGTGCCCAGTGGCGCCGTCTTCACATACCGGAACGGAACGTGGCAGACCGAGACCGTGACGGTGCCCGCGGACGTCGGGCTCGACACGGTGGTGCTCGCGAGCCAGAACCTCGCCTACGCGAAGACCTACGACAACTCGGGGGTGTATCGCTTCGACCTCACCAGCAAGACGTGGTCCTACTACTCTGAGTAACGACAAAGAGGCCCGGGCACTGCCCGGGCCTCTCGGTTCGTTAGCGATTGGGCTCGGTCCGCTCGCGGACCCCTTCCTTGAGGTTGCCCCAGGCCTCACGGGCCTTACCCTTGGCCTGTTCCAGCTTGCCGCGGGCCTCGGTCTTCTGGTCTTCCGTCAGCTCGCCCTTGAACTCGGTCCATTCACCCTTGGCTTGCTCCAGTTTCCCCTTGAGTTGATCCTTGTCCGCCATGGTTTCCTCCTCCCCTGAGTGGACCCGCAGCGCGGGTCGCTCCCTCATGGTGAGGAGACAGGATACCTCCGCCTATGGCCAAACTGGAGAGGCGAAGCGGCATTTAGAGCGGAATCTCCATCTCCTTGAGCTTGGCAAACATCGCGTTCAGCTCGTCGATCTGGGCCTCCAGCGCCCGCAAATCACGCGCCTCGGCGTGTTTTTCGAGCCGGCGCGCCATGGCCCGGCAGAGCTCGGCCATCTTCCGGCGCAGGTTCAACCCTTCCTCGATGAGCTCGTACTCGTTTTTCGTCTCCTTCTCGGGCGTCTTGCCGAGGAGCTCTTCGAGGCTCTTGGCCTTGAATTCACCCTTTTTGAACTTCAAAAAATCGTTCGACTCGTCCATGGAACCCTCTGCTAGCCATGTTGTCCCGTCGCCTGGCTGCCGACGTCGCGACGGACATGCGGGCCGCCGCCCTCGAAGGCAATCCGATCGATGGCCCGGTACGCCTGACGCTGGGCCTCGTGCAGGGTCGACCCGCGCGCGACGACGTTGAGCACCCGTCCTCCGGCCGTCAGCAGCCCGCATTCGTGGCGCCGCGTGTGGGCGTGGAAGATGGTGGCCTGGGGAATCCGCATGGCGGCCTCCAGCCCGTAGATCCGCCGCTCGATCTCGGCGGGGCCCGGATACCCGGGGGAGGCGCCGACCACGCAGAGGTAGCAGGCATCGTCGAAGGCGAGGTCGAGCTCGTCCAATCGCCCGGCGAGGCAAGCCTCGATCACCTCCACCAGGTCGGTCTGGAGCCCGGGCAGCGTGACCTGGGCCTCCGGATCGCCGAACCGGCAGTTGTACTCGAGCACCTTGGGGCCCTCGTCGGTGATCATGATACCGACGAACAGCACTCCGGGATAGCCCAACCCCTCCTGGGCCAGACCGAGCAGGGTGGGCGCGAGGATCTCACGGGTGATGCGGTCCTCGAGGTCCGGCTCCACACCGAGGGCTGGAGCGTAGGCGCCCATGCCCTCGGTGTTGGGCCCTCGATTGCCCTCGTAGAGGGCCTTGTGGTCCTGGGCGGTGGGAAGGCGCTTGAAATGGCGGCCGTCCACGAAGGCCAAAATCGACGCCTCGGGACCCACCAGCCGTTCTTCGAGGATGATGCGCTCACCGGCCGCGCCGTAGTGCTTGGCGCCCAGCGCGCGCTCGAGCTCGGCGAGGGCCGCCGCCGGAGTCTCGGCGACCACCACGCTCTGGACGTCGGCGAGGCCGTCGGTCTTGACGACCAGTCCCCCCTGCGGCCAGTGGTCATGGACGTGGGCCCGGGCCGAGGCCAGGTCCTCGAACACCTCGTAGCGGGCCGTCGGGATCCCATGGCGCCGCATGAAGGCCTTCGAGAAGACCTTGCTGCCCTCGATCACCGCCTGCGCACCGCCGGGTCCGAAGACGGGGAAGCCTGCCGCGAGGAAGCGGTCCGCCAGTCCCATGATGAGGGGCTCGGAGGGCCCGATCACCACGAGATCCACCTTGTGGATCTGCGCGGCCGCCACCAAGGCGGCGTGGTTGTTCGGCAGAATCGGCAGGTTGGTGCAGAAGGTCTCGGTGCCGGCGTTGCCGGGCGCGCAGTAGACCTTTGCCACGCGGGGCGAGGCAGCGAGCTTCCAGGCG
>DATNQJ010000486.1:0-3769 GCA_036704085.1 Stenomitos sp. | reverse complement strand
AGAGAGAGCCTTCGCTCTTGCGACCTGCCCGGTCCAGCGCGCGCCCATGACGTGCCGTCGCCTTCGATCGTCCGGATGCCGAAAGACATGGGTCAAAGCGTCCATCCGAACCGGGCCCGGGGACGGACGTGAAGCCGCCCTGCTGCCTCCAAGGCAGCAGGGCGGTCCGGATCGTTCGGTTGGCGCGGCCCGACTACTTCATGTCCTCCGGCGCGTTGATCCACTTCCGAAAAGCCTTGAGCCAGGGCTTGAAGCCGTACTTACGGGCCTCGGCGAAGGCTCGCCGGGCATCCCAGCCCTCGACCTCCTGGCGGTACTTGGCGACGACCGCCCCCGTACGATCCGCTCCCCACTTGCAGTGGACGTAGACGTGCTTGGCGATCATCGCCTGCTTGATGGTCTCCCACTGCTCGGGCTTGGGGGCCACGTCGGTCATGTAGCTCTTGATGACCGTCACGCCGAGCTCCTGACCCCAGGCGAACTCGTTGTTCCCCTCGGGCCCCACGGAGTCCTTGGCGAGGCACACGACGGTCTTGACCCCGTACTGGTCGCGCAGGAGCCGGAGCTGCTCCTTGGACTCGATCTTGCCGCCGCGGTAGAAGCCTTCTTCCACGGTGCGGAAGTTGCGCGGGTGGTCGGCGGCAACGGCATGGGTCGCCGCCGAGGCGGCGACGACCGGCATGGGCAGAGCGCCCAGGGCGCTCGCCAAGAGGACGGGGGCGATCCAACGGCGGATCGAATGGGTCAAAGGAGCCTCCTTCATGGGCTAGGTCAGGGTCTTGACGATATCCGTGCGGCTGACGATGCCGACGAGCTTGTCGGCCGCATCCACCACCGGCAGACGATCGACGTTGCGGTCGATCATGAGGGCCGCGGCCTCGGCCACGTCGGCCTCGGGACGAATGGTCACGGCCGGCGCCGTCATGATGTCTGCGACGCGGGCCCCGACCGTCTTGTGGAGCTCCTCCTTCAGGTGCTTGGGGGTCTCCAGGGCGATGACGGTGTCGAAGATGGCCAGGAAGGCGGGCGCCTTGAGGGGGCGGTCCCGGTAGACCAGATCGCTCTCGGAGACCACGCCCACGACGCGATCGCCCTCCACCACCGGGAACCCGCTGACCGGATGCTCCTGCCAGAGATCCAGCAGATCCTTGACCCGCGCATCCTTGGCGATCGCGATCGCCGGGGATGTCATGACTTCGCCTACACGCATAGTGGCCTCCTAGAATCGTCCGATATGGCCGGTCGCGGCGCCCGCGAGGCCAAGCAACAAATCGATCACCACGACCGCCAAGATCACCCGCAGGCCGACCGAGCCGAACATGGCAAAGAAACCTTCCAGGCCATCGATCAGCGCCCGGTCGAAGCGCTGAGCCCGCCGGCCGCTGAACTGAACGGCCACCGTCCCGACGAGGACCCCCAAGAGCATCGCGAGGGCGCCGCCGAAGAGGAACAAGGCTACCATGCCCCCGATGAGGCCTCCCCACACGGTGTTCTGCCCGATCCAGCCCAGTCGCAGGTGCAGCCGCTCACTGATGGTCTCAAGACTCAGCCCCAGGGCCGTCAGGGCCACGATGAGGCCAAACTGCACCCACCCCGCGGTGGAGAGCTGCCAATCCAGCCCATACGCCTGCCAGAGGCCGTAGCCGACCGCGGTCAGGCCGACGAGGGCGAAGCCCGCGGTCATGCGACGCACGCTCAAGACCAGCCCGACGATCATGAGGACGAGGGCGAGCGGATAGGCAAAGGAAAGCAACGATGTCGGCACGATACTCCTCCTGACGGACGCGGCCATTGTACGGGTTCGGCCGGCCGGCGGCAACTGGCCGGCCGCTCACCGGGTCCCCGGAGCCGTCCGGCCACCGCCAGCAAAAAGGCGCCGACCGGAAGATCCGATCGGCGCCTGGCGTTCAGCTAGACCTTGGTCGCCACGCGAAAGGAGCTGCGCTCGAAGGCCATCTGGATGATCCGATCGAGCATCTCGGGCAGCATGATGCCCGCCGCCCGGGCCGCCTTGGGCAGGAGGCTGTTCTCCGTGAGACCGGGGATGGTGTTGGTCTCGAGAACGTAGATCTCACCCGCCTCGGTGATGCGCATGTCCGTCCGCGACATGCCCCAGCAGCCGAGGGCGCGGTGGGCGCGGACGGCCAGGTCCTGGATGCGCGCGGTGAGCTCGGCGGAGATGCGGGCCGGGACGATCTCGTCCGAGCCGCCCGCCTTGTACTTCGCCTCGAAGTCGAACCACTCGGATTTCGGAACGATCTCGATCACGGGCAACGCCTCGACCTTGGCGCCGCCGAGCACCCCGCAGGTGACCTCGAGGCCGGGGATGAACCGCTCGATCAGAAGCTCGGGCGAGAGCTTGGCCGCCTCGTGCCAGGCGGACTCGAACTCCTCGGGCGATCGCACGATGTAGACGCCGAAGCTGGAGCCCTGGTTGTCCGCCTTGAGGACCACGGGCCAGCCGAAGGCCACGCCGACCTGCTCTTTGGCCTCGCTCACCGAGACGCCGGGCTCGATCCGCAGATCGTAGGTGAAGGAGTCTGCCGTGGCGATGCCCGCCTGGCGGTAGATCTCCTTGGTGCGGGCCTTGTTCATCGCGAGCGCGCTCGCGAGCACGCCCGAGCCCGTGTAGGGAATGCCGTGCAGCTCCAGGAGCCCCTGCACCGTGCCGTCCTCTCCGCCCGCGCCGTGGATGGCGATGAAGACCACGTCCGTGCTCGCCTTGAGGTCCAGCCAGTGGCGATTGCCGCCCGGCAGGAACTCGTTGAGGTCGTAGACGGAGAGCTCGTACGCCTCGGGGTCGAGGTTGCGGCGGACCATCTCGCACGACCAGCTCGACACCTCTCGCTCGGTGGAGAATCCGCCCCAGAGGACGGCAACCCGGGTCTTCTTGGTCACGTTACGCTCCTTGCGCGTAGGCCCGCCCGGCCTCCAGGAGACCACGGACCATGTCATGGGTGGGGGCTTCCGAATAGATGCGCAGCAGGGGCTCGGTGCCGGAGGCCCGGAACAGGAGCCACGCTCCGTTCTCGAAGTTGAACTTCACGCCGTCCAGGGTCTCGATGCCCGCGACCGCCAGGCCCGCGAACGCGGCGGGAGGATGGGCCTTGAGGCTCGAGAGCACCCGGTCCTTGGCGGCGTTGTCCGCCAGGTGCAGGTCGATGCGATCGTACTTGTGCGGGCCGTAGGTCTCCTCCAGGCGCGCGATGAGCTCGCCCAGGGTCGCCTGGCGCTTGGCCATGATCTCGAGCAAGAGCAAGCCGCAGAGGATGCCGTCGCGCTCGGGGATGTGGTTCTTGATGCCGATGCCGCCCGACTCCTCGCCGCCCAGGAGGATGTCCTGGCTGACCATCAGGTCGCAGATGTACTTGAAGCCGATGGGTGTCTCGTGCAGGGGCAGGCCGTAGTGCTTGGCCATCTTTTCGACCATGCGCGAGGTGGAGAAGGTGCGGATGACCCCGCCCTTCCAGCCCTTGTCCTCGACCAGGTGCTGCATGATGAGGCTCAGGATCTGGTGCGAGTTCACGAACTCGCCGGTGGCATCCACCGCGCCCACGCGGTCGGCGTCGCCGTCGCAGGCGAGCCCTGCTGTCAGGTGGTGGGCCTGGGCGGTCGCGCGGGTCTTGGCCGCGAGCTCAGCCAGGTTGGGGGCGATAGGCTCGGGGTTGGTCCCGCAGAAGCCCGGGTTCACCTCGCCGTGCAGCTCGGTGATGGCCATGCCCGCCTCTTCGAGAAGGGTGCGCAGGTAGCCCGAGCCCGCGCCGTACAT
>DATNQJ010000485.1:0-14095 GCA_036704085.1 Stenomitos sp. | reverse complement strand
GGTGCTCGAGCAGGGTGGAGACGAGCCACAGCAGGAGTCCGGCGAACAGCGGCCACTGGTAGAGGCTGCGGCCCACCTCGGCCACCCCCTCGGCGCCCCAGCGCGTGCGCAGGGCCGAGAGGAGGTCTTCGGCCGAGCCCTCTTTTCCGGCGTCGGCGAAGACGCCGCCCGTCTCCTTGGCGAGCGATTCGAGCGTCCTCAGGCTCGCGCGCGAGACGACCGGGGCCCCCGCGCGGTCCATCCGGTAGGTCGGCTCTCCGAAGAGGTCCTGCCCATCCGGGATGCGGCCGCCAGCGGTCGTGCCCACGCCGAGGGCGTAGGCGATCGCCCCCGATTTCGCAAGCTCCGGCACGACCTGCTTCACCTCGCCCGCGAGCTCCTCGCCGTCGCTCGCGACCAGGATGGCGCCGGGGCGGCCCCGCAGCTGGCCCATGGCCACCTGCATGGCCGTCTCGAGGTTCGAGCCCTGCTTCAGCTCGGCATGGCCCGGCTTGAGGCGAGCAGCGAGCGTCTTGACCGCCGAGACGTCCGAGGTCATGGGGCAGAGCACCATGGCGTCGTCGGCGAAGGCCACGAGTCCGACCCGCCAGCCCGGCAGGTTGTCGAGCAGGACGTCCAGCCGGCCACGCGCGGCCTCCATGCGGCTCGGGTCCACGTCCGCGACCCCCATGCTCTTGGAGACGTCGAGGGCGACGACCAGAGACGGCACCTCGCCCGGCAGCCGGCCGCCGGCGCTGCCGCCCAAGCGCGGACCCGCCGCGGCCACCACGAGGCACGCGAAGGAGGCGATCAAGAGGCCCAGGCGCAGGGCGTCCTCCGCCTCGGGGATGCGGACGCGCATCTCGGCGAACAGCTCGGGATCGGCGTAGCGGGCCTTGCGCGCGCGCAGGCGCCAGAGCATGCGCGCGAGCCCCCAGCCCATCGGCAAGAGCAGCCAGAGCGCCCAGAGCCAGAGCGGCCGATCCAAGCTAATCACGGCGTACGCTCCCTCTGAGGATGGAGCCCGCTCCGGCCGCGAGCGCGATCTGGAGGCCCAGGAGGAGGAGGGCCACCGCCACGCAGGAGCCGAACAGCTCGGTGGGCACCCGGTGGCGCTCCACGGGGATCTCCGAACGCTCCAGCTTGGCGATCTCGGCGTAGGCCTCGGAGAGGGTCCGGGTATCGGTCGCCCGGAAGAAGCGGCCTCCGGTCTCCTGCGCGATGGCCATGAGCGTCTGCTCGTCCATCTTGGGGAGGTACAGGCTGCCGTCCCGGTTATGGACGTAGACCTTGCGGCCGAAGGAGTCCACCAGGGGGATCGGGGCCCCGCCCGGGCTGCCCACGGCGATGGTGTAGACCTTGACCTTGCGGGCCCGCGCCATGCTGGCGGCGGCCATGGGCTGCAGGTAGCCCGAGTTGTTGGCCCCATCCGACAGCAGCACGATCACGCGGCTCTTGGCGGAGCGATCCTCCAGGCGATAGAGGCTGTTGCCGATGCCGTCCCCGATGGCCGTGCCGTCGATGCCCACCGAGTCGAAGTTGACCCGGTCCACGACCTGGGCGACCACCTGGGTGTCGGTCGTCAGCGGGCACATGGTGAGGCTGCGGCCCGCGAAGACCACCAGCCCGAGGCGGTTCTCGGCGTTCTTGGCGATGAACTCCTTGAGCACTCGCTTGGCGGCTTCGAGGCGGTTGGCGGGCTGGAAGTCCTCGGCCCGCATGGAGCCCGAGATGTCCAGGGCGAGCATGATGTCGATGCCGAAGCGCTTCTGCTCGATCCAGGTCCCGGCTCCCTGGGGGCGCGCCATGGCGACGACCATGGCGACGACCACCCCCACCTGCAGGCCCCGCAGGGTCAGGCCCACCCAGCGGGGCGCCCGCCGTGCGTCGCCCTCGAGGAGTCGGAAGGTCGAGAGCGGAATGCCCTGGTGCTTGGGACGCCGTTGCAGCCAAAGGAGCAGGGGGACGAGGACGAGCAGCAGGAGCCATGCAGGCTGGGCGAAGGTCATGAGTCGTTCCTCGCCTCGTCGATCTGGCCGTGGCCCGCGAACTCGAGGACCAGGTATGCCGTGGTGAGGTGCTCGCGCAGCTCGTTGCGATCCAGGCGCACCTTGGCGAACTTGACCAGGTCGCAGGCCGCGAAGATGCTTTCCAGGTGCTGGTGGACGGCGTTGGGGACCCGGCGCCGCTCGAGCTCGGCGAGCACCTCGGAGCTGGTCAGGCGGCGGGAGCTGAGGCCGTAGCGCTGGAGCAGGAAGTCCCGCAGGATCTCGCTCAAATGGTCGCAGAAGCGGATGGTGTCCCCCGCTTCGACGAGCTTCTTGAGGGCGTCCAGGCGGGCGCGGATGGTCTTGGGAGCCTGGGGCGGGGCCACCACCGTCTCTTCGTCATCACTGGCGGCCTGGCGGGCCAGGTACCAGAAGACGCCCGCGAGCACCGCGCCGACGATGGCCAAGAGCGCGATCGCCCACGGGTTGGGCCCGGCTGTCAGGAAGGGTTTGAGACCGCGAATGTCCTCGAGGGGGGCCGCCAGGAGTACCAAGGGATCACCCGAGCGCCATTAGAACAGGCCGCCGGGTTGGTCCCCGCCCTGAGGGCCGGCACCCCCGGGCGCTCCTTGAACCCCCTTGAGCAGCTGATTGAGCGCGCCGGTGGCACCCGCTCCGCCCAGGGCCGACGCGGGCACTTGCGGGACAGGAGGGGCCTCCGCCCCGCCGGCGGGTGTGCCGCCGGGGGCATTGACTCCCTCGGAGCGGAAGGTGCCGGGGTTCTCGGCGAGCGCCACCAGGGTGCGGATGGTGGAGTCCTCGGGCCGCAGGGACTGGGCCTCCTTGAAGGAGTGGATCGCTCCTGCCGTTTGACCGTTATAGAGCTGCATGAGCCCGTCCGTCCGCAGCTTGTCGAAGCGGCGATTGCGCTCGGACCACGCCACGTAGGCGGTCGCCGGGGTCTGGGCGACGGCTTGCACCTCGGCGCTGTCGGTGGCCTCGGCGGTGGCCGCCGCGGCTCCCGGGTTGGCGACGGCGACGGTCCGGCGGCGGACCCGCCGCGGGCGGGGCGGCGGAGCAGGGGGCGGCTCTTCGGCCTTTGCGAAGAACTGGCCGATCACGGGCAAGCCCGCCAGAGGAGCCGTGAGGCCCGAGAGGGTGGCGCCGAGATCGCCCACGAAGGGAAGCTCCCCGCAGCCGTTCAGGGCTGCGACGACGGTGGCCACCATGAGGCGTTGTAGCAATCGGGAGCGCATGGTCCCCGGACCCTCCTAAGCGAACTTCACGAGGATCTTACCCCTCGCTCCGGCCACCCAAACGCGGGGGCAGGCGCTCATGATGGCACGTCCCTCCTCCGCTGGCGGTGAGGAGGGCCACGCCGCATGGGGCCGAAAAGCGGCCTCCAAGAGCCGCCAGGCGGGCGGGGCCTGGCTTGCCTGGTTCGGCCAGGCCCGCAACCCTAGCCTGAGCGGATTTGTCGCCCGCGCTGGCGGGTATGGTGCAGGGTAGCCGGTAGGGCTGCTCAGGAGATCCTTACCCCATGAAGAAACGCATCCTAGTCATCTACGAAACGGCCGGAGGCGGTCACTACGCCAACGCCAAGGCGATCGAGAACGCCATGAAGCAGCGCTATCCCGAGTGCGAGGTGGTGCTCATGCACATCTCGCGCGAGAGCAAGAGCAAGCGGGTCAACTACCTCTACAACTCGTACAACGACCTGCTCAAGGCGGATCCGCGCATGGTGCGCTACGGCTACACGATCATGAACGCCGTCAACGCCGAGCAGCTCGTCTTCCCGCTCTTGCCCAAGGCCGCCCGCAACTTCGAGGAGTTCTTCCAGTCGGTCAACCCGGACATCATCGTCTCGGTGTTCGGCGTCTTCAACTACGTCGCCCTGAACCTGATGGAGCGCCTGGGCTGGAAGGGCAAGCGTCCCTACTACATCTTCGTGACGGACCTGACCCGCAACTTCCTGCGGGGCTGGGTGCATCCCGAGGCGGACGGCATGATCACCATGCTCGACGAGACCCGCCAGCAGGTCATCGAGTACGGCATGCCCGCCGAGAAGATCAAGGTCCTGCACGGGATGCCCGTCAACCCGAGCTTCATGGTGGCCCCCAAGAGCAGGGAGCAGGCCCGCAAGGACCTCGGCATGGCCCTCGATCGCTTCACGGTGCTCATCACCATGGGCGGGGTCGCCAACAAGAACACCATCCGCTTCTCCAAGGAGCTCGCCGAGTCGGGCCTGCCCCTGCAGCTCATCGTCGTGTGCGGCCGCAACGCGGCCCTGAAGCGCAAGATGGACCGGCTGGCCTCCCATGCGCGCATCCCCATCAAGGTGCTGGGCTTCACGGACCAGATGCCGACCTTGATGGACGCGGCGGACCTCGCGATTTCGAAGCCGGGGCCCGGCACCATCGCGGAGCTGGCGTACAAGGAGATCCCGATGCTCATCGACGGGATCTTCACGCCCATGCCGCAGGAGAAGGGAAACCTGGACTTCGTGGTGGACAAGGGCATCGGGCTCATCGTCACGCGCCAGCACGGCGTCTCGGAGCTGGTGCGCGACCTGATGGACAACCCGTTTAAGGTGGACAAGCTGCGCGAGAACATGCGCCGCATCAACAACCCCAACGCCGTCTACGACCTGGTGGACCTCATCGTCAACGCCCAGGTGGCGCCGGACAAGACGCCGAGCTTGAGCGAGCGGTAGGTTTCAAGACGAAGCGCCGGCCCTCGGGCCGGCGCTTTTTTCCTTCAGTGTCAGACCAACCCTAGGGCGCCCAGCGCGTTACTCGACGACCACTCCGCCCGCGATCGCGATCGCGTCCCGGTAGATGGCCTCCATCTGCGCCACGCAGGCCTCGAGCGAGTGGTGCTGGACCAGCTCCATGCTCGCCTTGCCGTACTGGTCGCGCATGAGCGGATCCTCGGCGAGGGTGACGATCCGGTCCGCCAGGTCGTCCACGCTGCCCGGCACGTGCAGGAAGCCGTTGGTGCCGTGGATGACGATCTCGGGCAGGGCCAGGGCATTGGCACCGATGAGGGGCAAGCCGCTCGCGGCCCCCTCCAGGAGCACCATGCCCTGCAGTTCCGACTCCGACGGCATCACGAGCATGTCCGCCGCCCGGTAGACCAGAGGCAGCGTCTGGTCATCCACCAGCCCCGTGAAGGTCGCGTGCTCGGAAAGGCCCATCTCGGCCACCATGCCCTTCACGTCCAGGGAGCCCGCGCCCATGAACAGGAAGTGGACCGGCGTCTGCTCGAGCACCTTGGGCATGGACTCGAGCAACAGGTCGAGCCGCTTCTCGATGGCCAGACGCCCCGCGTACAGCACGATGGGCCGGTCGTCCGGAAGCTTGAAGCGGGCCCGCAGCCGCTCCTTCTCACCTGGAGCGGGCGGACAGAAGACGTTGAGGTCCACGCCATTGGAGACCGGCACCGGCTGCTTCTCCAGGCCGCGCTCGGTGAGCATGTCGCAGGCGAGGTTGGTCGGAGCCGTCACGAAGTCGCACTGGTTCAAGAGGCCGATGACCTCGCTCCAGTAGACGTTGTCCCAGATCTTGTAAGCGAGCCACTCGCGGTTGTAGGGGAAGGGGATCAGGTTGTCCGGGATGCCGTGGTTGGAGGCGACCACCGGGATGCCGAGCTTCTTGGCGTGCTTGTAGGCCGCCCCGCCCATGATGGTGGGCGTCACGATCTGGACCAGGTCCGGCATGATGCGCTGGATGGTGCGCTCGACGATGCCCTCGGGCAACAAGGCCAGGCGCGGGGCCGACTTCTTGTTGGTGTTGGTCGCCAGGTGCAGGGCCGGAATGGCCCGTGCACGAACCACCATCGTGTTGCCGTCCTTCTCGACGTAGCTGCGTAGGCCCTGGACTCCAGGGGCGAGCACCGTCACGTCGTTGCCGCGCTCCGCGAGGCCGTGGGCCAGGCGCCGGATGGTGATGGCGCTGCCGCCCAACGTGGGCGGATAATACTGATCGGCCACCAACAGGATCTTCATGCGGGGTTCCGGTCTACCTTTCTCGATCGCCACCAGCCCCAGGCGGCGGCGACCAGCATCAGGGCGCCCATGAGTCCAAACACCATGCGCACCCCGACGGCATCGGCGAGGAGGCCGACGCCCGCGATGGGGCCCGCGGTCGCGATGTTCGTCGCCATGTTCTGCGCGCCGAACACCTTGCCGCGCAACCGATCGGGCACCCGCTCCTGCAACTCCGTCTGCAAGGGCAGGACCACCGACGCGCTCGCCGCCCCGATCAAGGCGGCCAGGCCGAAGGCGAGCGGCACCGTTTGCGCATTGGCGCCGGACAGCGCCCACAGGGCCAGCCCCGTGACCAAGAAGCCGCCGTTCACCAGGAGCCGGCGCGGCACGTTCCCGCCCCAGTGGCTCACCGCCGCGCTGCCCAGGGCCATGCCGAGGCCTGCCACCGCGAGGAACCAGGAGAACGGAACCCGCAGCTCCGCCTTGGCGAAGAGGATGGCCAACACGGACATGCCGGCGAACATCGCAAACAGCGTCACCATGCCGACGATCGCCCCACGGATGGGCCGCTCACGGCGAATATACTGCCAGCCTTCCTTGAGTTCGTCAAGCAAATCCCTCACGGTGCGCCCTTCATGGCGGATCTCGGGGGGGTATCGCACGCCCAGATCGCAGACCCCGGCGAGCAGGTACATGGCCGCGGTCCCGAGCGCGAGCCAGGTGGAGCCGACCGTGCCCAGGAGCGGCTCGGCGAGCGTGAAGCCGAGGATGATGGAGACGACCATGGTCGTCGAGAACAGGGCGTTGGCCGTCATGAGGTTCGAGCGGGGCACGACCATGGGGATGGTGGCGGCCTCGGCCGGGGCGAAGGGCTGGGAGCAGGTGGCGATCGCGAACGACAAGAGCACGATCGCCCAGGGTGACTGCGCCACCAGGGGCAGGACGGCGAGGGCCAGGGCTCTTAGCCAGTTTGTGGCCATGAGAGTCCGGCGCTTGTCGCTGCGATCGACCAGGACCCCCGCCGGCAGGCCGAAGAGGACCGCAGGCAGGCCGTTGGCGATGAGCGCCAGGCTCACCATGGCATGGGAGGGGCTGTGCTCGGTGACGAGCGAGACCAGGAGCACGAAGAAGACCTTGTCGGCCACCTGGCTAAGGAGCTGGGACATCCAGAGGAAGAGGAACGGCGCGTTCCCGAGGACCTCACGGTAGCTCTGGATGGCCATGGGTCACTTCCGGGTGAGCGCCTTGAGCACGCCCCCGATGAGCCAACTGGCCAACGAGACGAGCAAGGCCGCCACCATCGCCGTGCCGAAGTCGTGGATGCGGATGCCGGGCACCAGAACGCCCACGCCCCACATCATCAGTCCGTTGATGACCAGGATGAAGAGCCCCAGGGTGAAGAGGGTCAAAGGCAGGGTGAAGAAGAGCAGGATGGGCCGCACGATGGCGTTGAGGAGGCCGAGCACGGCGCTCGCCACCACGGCGGCCATCGGGTCGAGGACCCGGAAGCCTGGCAGGTAATAGGCCACGAGGAGAAAGGCGAGCGCGGTGGCTAGCCAGTGACGGATGAGGGCCACGATTGCCTCCGTTCGGCGTACGGGCTGGGATGCGAGAGCCCGAACGCCGCGAGAATCGCGGGCGCTACGTCGATGGTACGCGCAGGCTTGGCGAGCGGCGGCAGGCCTACGGTCAATAATGGAACGGTCGAGTCCTCCTTGGCAAGGCTGCCGTGGTTGCCCTTGCCCATGGTGAGGCCGGTGGTGAACTCGTAGCCGGGCCGGGCCGTGATCACCACGTCCGCCCCCCCCCAGAGGGCGTCCTGCAGGCGGCCGAGGGCGTCCGGGTACTCGTTCCAGCGGATCTGCCCCTGGGACAGGCTCAGGTCGAGCACGCCCAGGTGCCCCGAGAGGCTCCAAGGGCGGCCGAGCGGATCCCGGTAGGGCCCGTCCGGCCAGAAGGAGAGGTGCGCCCCGTCGACGGGGCGCCACACCCGGATCCGAGGGCCGTCCTGCCAGGCAATTTGGTCCACGCTGGGCCATGTGGCGAGCTCCTCGAGGAGGTCGTCCAGGCGGTGGCGATCGCGCACGTACACCAACGCCGAGCGGTCGTTGGGGGCGAAGGCCACGTCCCCCGCGCCCGCCAGGAGGCCGCCCCCGGTCAGGGGGACCACCTGGAGGCCCCGGAGGGCCTTGAAGACGTTGACGGCGTAGTCGGGCACCCCGCCGATGGGGCTCTGGGCGTGATCGCCCACCAGGATCCAGCGGGCCTCGGTCACCGCGCGCTCCCAGGAGCCGTAGGCGTCCATCAGCTTGCCCAGCTGCTCGTCGATGATCGGCAGGCTGTAGGCGCAGCCCATGGGCCCGGCATGGTGGCTGCGCATGTCGTGCTCGTTGAGGTAGATGAGGCTGAAGTCCGGCCGGTGGTGCCGGATCAGGTGGGCGCCGTAGTCCCCGGCGCGGCGGTCGTTGATGCCGTAGCGGCCCCAGAACCCGGCCCGGCCATGCCCGGCGGGCCGGATGAAGTCGCCGAGGTAGCAGTGGCGCGGGCCGGTCACGGAGAGCTCGCAGCCGAGCCCCGACGCCCAGCCCAGGAACCAGGGCAACTGGGCCGGATGCAGGTAGCCGCCGCGGCTGATGGGGAAGTTGACGTTGCCGCAGGTCAGCCCCGCCGCTTCGAGCAGCTCGAAGAGGGTGGGCGTGCCCGGGTTGAGGTGGTCGCCGTTGAGGTTCAGGAAGATGTCGCGCAGGACCCGCGGCAGGGTCCCCTGCATGAGGGCCTGCTGGGACGGCCAGTAGTGGACGTAGCGGTCCTCGTCCCGGTGGTACCACATGATGCCCCGGATGCCGTGCTCGGAGGGTGGAGCCCCCGTGGCGAGCGTCGTGAGGGCCGTGGGCGTCACGGTCGGGAAGGTCGAGGTGCAGTCCAGGTCGAGCGAGCCGGCACGGGCGAGGTACTCGAACGCGGGGAGCTTCCCGCGCTCCTGCTTCAGGAGGCCCGGGTGCCAGCCGTCGATGACGATGAGGTGCAGGGGACGGGTGTCGGGCATCGCTCCACCTTTGAAGACCCATCGCGCGGAAGCCGCGCTGCACTCCGCAGGAGGCGGCGGGCAGCGATCCCGCGCTCCACTCACCCAGGACCGGGTGTCCCGAAGCTGGTTTATATTACTTAACAAAGTGGCGAAAAGTCAACCACAGAGCGGAAAAGCCTGGGTTGTAAGGCCCAAACAAAGCCCCTACACTTCAGCTAACTTCACGGAATCGTTCACTGGGGACGGTTGGAAAGGCTGGGCCCGACCATGGAACGAGTCTATTTGGTCACCAAGGTTCGGACCGCCCTGGCGACGGATGAGCGGGTCGGCCTCACGGGGGATCTGAGGATTCAGTTCACCGATCAGGGCCGCGGCGTGGTGACAGGGGAGGTCAACTCCGTCGAGCAGCAGCAGGCGGTCAGCGACGTGCTCCGGAGCATTCCGGAGGCCTCCGAGTTCCTCAATCGGACGCACGTGCGCACCGTGAACGCGCCACAGAAGCCCGAGACCATCACGGGGGAGGGGCGCTGGAGATGATTCGGGTGGCGGCAGCGGGTGATTTGCACTGTCGGGCGGACTCGGTCGGCTTGTTCTCCCGGTGGCTGACCCAGGTCAACGAGGTGGCGGACGTGCTCCTGTTGGCGGGCGACCTGACCAACTGGGGGGAGCGCGACGAGGCCGAGGTGCTGGCCAAGGAGCTGGCATGCATCCGGATCCCGACCCTGTGCGTCTTCGGCAACCACGACTACCACAACGAGCAGCCCGAGGTGGTGCGCGAGGTCCTGGAGGACGCGGGCGCCATCGTCCTGGAGAAGGAGAGCACCGTCGTGGAGGTGCGGGGCGAGACCCTGGGCGTGGTCGGCACCAAGGGCTTCGCGGGCGGCTTTGGCCAGGCATGCATCGCCCCTTTCGGCGAGCCCGAGATCAAGATGTTCCTGCGGGAGACCTACGCCTGCGCCGAGGCGATCGAGACAGGGCTCAAGACCCTCGAGACGGATTTTCGGGTGGTGCTGCTTCACTACTCGCCCATCCAGGAGACCCTCAAGGGGGAGACGGTCGGGGTCTACCCGTTCCTGGGCTCCTCGATCCTGGGCGAGCCCATCGACGAGCATGGGGCGGACCTGGTGCTGCACGGGCACGCCCACAAGGGCACCGAGCACGGCCAGACCCCGGGCGGGATCCCGGTCCGCAACTGCTCGATCCCGGTGCTCGGCAAGCCGTACGCCCTGTATGAGCTGCAGCACGCGCAGGTGCCGGTCACGCCGCACTGATCCGGAGTGGCGACTCGTTCTACCCCCCCATCCCCCCCTGCTAGGGGGGGCATTCCTTCGGCGATTCCCGTCGATGGGAGGCCCCGGGGAACGGTGCCCCCCCTAGCAGGAGGGGGAGGGGGGGTAGATCCGTCTCCGTTCCTGAGACTCAGAGCCCCAGCGACACTGCCGTCAGCAGGTCGCCGATCACGGACTCCGGCACGACCTCCATGCTGAGCTCCGACTGGGCGTACAGGAGGAAGGAGAGGACCCGCCGGGCATGCGGCGGGCCGACCCGGCGCATGAAGTAGTCCCAATCGAACTCGCCCGAGAGGTTGCCCAGCATCGAGAGGCCGTCGTACCAGTCCCGCCGCTCCTCGCGGTGCGAGAGGATCTTCCGGAACAGCATGTCCTCGGGGCCCATGATGCCGAACGGATACCCGTCGATCTCCACCCGGCGGACCCGGGCGAAGGTCTCGTCGTCGAGCCGGATGTTGCCCGTGGTCCAGACGATGAGGTCGATCAGGATCTCCTGCTTGAACGCCTTGTAGAGCCAGCCGGCGTCCGAGTCGCGGGTGAAGAAGCCACGCTTGCCCAGGGCGTCGAGCGCCATGTACGGGATCTTGGCGGGAATGAAGAGGTCGATGTCCTTGGTGGCGCGCCGCCGCCCGTAAGCCCAGATGGCGAGACCGCCTCCGACCATGTGCGGGACGCCCGCCTCGGTCAGGACCTGGCACGCCTCGTGTCCAGCCGACAGGAGGCGTTTGACGTCAGGCAAGGGCGGCGTCGCCATGGGCTGGCCAGGGGCCAGCAGAAGGCGGCTTTCGCAGGCGTCTTCAAGCATGGGGGGACAATAGCAGTCGTCATGAAAATTTACAATGGCTGTCTGACGGCGTCGTTCCGTTGACGCAGGGCCTCCCTGCCGGTTAGAGTGAAGGGCCGCTTTTTGGCATCTAAGAGGGACCCCGGAAGGATTTGGCGTTGCGAACTCCTCGGCTCATCGCATTATGCTTGGCGCTCGGCATGCTCCTCGCCCTTCCCGCGCAGGCGGGACCGGTGGAAGACCAGGTCGCGGCCATGCGCGATCGCCACGCCAAGATCGAGGCCCGGGTCGCGTCGGCGCGCGCGCGCATGCTCGACGTCCCCTTGGGCCGGGCCGAGGTCGATCTGACCGTCGGCAAGATGGCCCTGGACACCGCGAGCCTGCTGTCGACCATGCGCGAGGATCCCAAGCGGGTCCAGGAGTGGCTGGACAAGGCCAAGGCCAGCCTGGATCAGGCATGGCTCGAGACCATGCGGTCGCGCACGGTCGAGGCGCGGGGGCTCTTCCTCGACGCGGGCTCCATGCCCAAGACCGCCCAGGGCGTGAAGGATCTGGTGGAGAAGCTCTACCAGGCCCACTTCAACATGCTCATTCCGGAGGTCTTCCGGCGCGGCTACACCCTCTATCCCAGCCGCTACACCGATCGCGATCCGGAGTTTGCGGGCATCTCGCAGGACCTGCTCGGGGTCATGGTCACCGAGGCCCACCGCCGCGGCATGGAGGTCCATCCCTGGGTCTGGGCCTTCCGCGTAAAGTCACCGGGCTTCGGCGACCCGGTGATCTCCAAGATGCCGGCCCTGGCCGCGCGCAGCGCCAAGACCACCGAGCCGCGCTTCCTCTCGCCTGCCGATCCGCGCTCGCGCGAGTGGCTCTACGGCCTCCTCGACGAGCTGACGGATCGCTACGACCTCGACGGCCTCCTCTTGGATTACATCCGCTACGACGAGGAGACGCCCGACGACTGGATCAGCCAGACGTCCTTCAGCTTCGACTACAACGCCCGGCACGGCATGTTCCCGACCTGGCCCCTCAAGCCCTACTCGCAGGAGTGGATGGAGTACCAGCTCTGGCGCGAGCAGCAGGTCAACACGACCGTGCAGACCATCGCCCAGCGCTTGAAGGCCAAGAACCCGAACTTCCAGATCTCGGCCTCGACCTTCCGTGGCGAGAAGTACGCGCGTCTCAACAAGATGCAGCACTGGCGCCACTGGTCCAACAACGCGTGGATCGACTTCACGACCTCGATGCTCTACACGTCGAAGACCAGCGACCTCAACACCTGGATCGGCTGGGAGACCGACAACTGGACCCGGACCAACTTGCTCTACCCCATCCTCGGGCCCCTGCGGATGCAGGACGTGCTCGGCGAGACCCTCGATCAGGTGGAGTTCCTGGACGAGAAGAACCAGCCCGGGGTCCTCATCTTCGCGCTGGCGCACCTCAAGCCCGGCCTGCTCGAGGCCCTGGCAGCCGGGCCCTTCCGGCGGCCGGCCATGACGCCCCACCGCTACTTGATCCATGGGGTCAGGCGCACGCTGGTGGAGCTGGACAACGAGTACCTGGGCCCGATCCAAAGTGACGGGAGCGTGGAGGATGCCGCGAGCGTGGCGGTCCTGCGCGCCGAACTCAAGAAGGTCGAGCAGTCGTTGCCCCTGCACACGGCCCCCTACTGGCAGAATTCCTCCCTGATCGCGCGCCTGGACGATATCAAGGCACTCGGCCGGGAGATGGCCAAGAACCGCTCCCTGAGCGCCTACGTGGCCGAGGAGGTCGCCCACCGTCTGGATTATGCCGAGGCCCTGACCCGCGCCAACGCGCAGCGGGTCACCGCCACGCGGTACGTGCCGTCGACCCTCCCGCCCGTCGGCCCCCTGCCGGATCCCAAGGAAGTCCGGGACTAGTGGTCGGCTTTGTCGGTGCGGCCATGGGCCCGGCACGGGCCCTCGTCTTCGACAAGGACGGGGTGATCGTCGACTTCGCGCGCTACTGGTGCGCCATGGCCCAGGCGCGGGCCGAGGCGATCGCCCAGCGGGCCGCCCTCTCGCCGGAGGACGTGACGGCCCTGTTGGCCCTTTCGGGCGTGCCGGCCGGCGAGATCGATCCCACCGGTCCCCTGGCCACCGGCAGCCGGGTCGAGGAGCTGACGATCGCGGCCTCCTTTCTCTATCAGCGGGGCAAGAGCTGGCTGGAGGCCCGGGCGATCGCCGAGGCATCCTTCGAGGCGGCCGAGGCCGAGGTGGATCCGGCGAAGCTGGTGCGCCCCACGGGCCCCCTGGTTGCCGCGTTCGAGCGACTTACCGCCCTGGGGCTGAAGCTCGCGGTGGCGACCACGGATCTGACGGCCAACGCCGAGCGGGATCTCAGGCTCCTGGGCCTCGACCGCTATTTCGAGGTGGTGCTGGGCGCGGACGCCGTGGCTCGCAACAAGCCGCACCCCGACATGTTCCTGCGGGCCTGCCAGCTCATGGGCGTGCGGGCGGACGAGGCATGGATGGTGGGAGACGCCGTCAATGACCTGCGCATGGCCCGGGCGGCCGGGGCGGCGGGGGCGATCGCCGTCACCTCGGGCGTGACGTCGCGCGAGATGCTCTCCGCCGAGGCGGATGTGGTGCTCGTGGGCGTCTGGGAGCTGCCCGAGCACCTGGAAGCCCAGGAGGCGCCGGCCAAGGCCATCGATCCCGAGGCCTGGTACGTCCTCTACAGCGACGGGGCCTCGCGCGGAAACCCGGGCCCTGCGGCCCTGGGTGCGGTGTTGGTGGGCCCCGACGGGGAGGTCGTGGCCGAGCGCTCGGAGCGACTCGGGGTGGCGACGAACAACGTCGCCGAGTACCGGGCCTTGCTCTCGGGGATCGAGGCGGCACGCACGCTTGGGATCCGTCGGCTGGTGGTGCGGGCGGACAGCGAGCTGATGATCAAGCAGCTCAAGGGGGCGTACTCCATCAAGAGTGACGCTCTGAGGCCGCTTTATCGGCAAGCCATGGACGGGTTGAAGGCCTTCGAGGCCGTACGCCTCGAGCACGTGCCCCGCGCCCAGAACCA
>DATNQJ010000484.1:0-5065 GCA_036704085.1 Stenomitos sp. | reverse complement strand
ATGCTTGCCACGATCCGCACCAATCTTTCTGCGTATCGCTATCGATATGGCTCATATCCGAGTTTCACCGAGTTTCAGCGCAATTGGGCCACACCGTCGACCGGTCAGTTCCAGATTATTCAGGGCGCCAGTCAATCGGCGACCGACGTCGGGACGTATGGCGGGGCGGTCCGGGAGCCCGTCAGCAGCGTGATGCAAGTGCTCGCTTCCACCAGTTCCGCCAATGCCGGTACGGGCGGCTACGTCTACAACGCCACGACAGGGACCATCCAGGCCAACTTGGATCCAGCCAAGTTCCCGGGTGATAACCCGCTGTTGTGGTAGGCGGATTGTGCACAGCACACTGTTTCGTAGGGGTTACTGGGTTATAAAAGCCTTGTGAGTTAGGGTTGAGGAAAGCAGAAGCCTGGTGAAGACGCCAACCTCGTTTGTCGGCCTGTACATTGCCGGCGACCGAATCGAAGCGGTCCTTCCCGCCAATGCGGACGGATCGATCGAGGAAACCTATACCTATCCCCTTCCGCCGGACATCCTGACGGAAGACGGAACCGTCGCGTCGGTCGATGAGCTGTCGGCCGTGCTGAGGGAAGCATGGAAAGCACTCGGCCTTCGCGAGAAGAAGGTCGTCCTCGTCCTGAACTCCCGCCAGGCCATCGTTCGCCTGGTCCGCCTGCCTCACCTGCCCCTCACTCAACTTCACCACGCCATTCTGTCCGAGGCCGAGCAGTTCGCCCTGTTCCGTAACGATACGCCGCTGGTCGATTACTTCGTCGCCAGCGAGGACGGGGACTTCATCTGGGTCTGCTACGGCGCGGCTGCCGAAACCCTGGTCCAGCCCTTCGATCAGGCCCTCAAGGCCGCCGGCCTCAAACTGGCGGGCATCGAGCTGGTCCAGCTGGCGGGCCAGCGCGGCATGGCCTACTACCATCCGCCCGAAGAGTATCAGTGGATCGGCGTCATGCTGCTGCCGCAGCGCCTGATCGTCACCTCATGGCACGAGGGACGCCTCACGGCCGTCCGCGAGCTGGTGCTGCCCGAACGCGACAACATCTCGATGGAGCTGGTGGCGCTCAACTACCTGCCCGACGCCGTCCGCTCGGTCGCTGGCAGCAACCCCAACTCCTCGCCGCAGCTCATCATCGGGGCCCAGCGGATCGAGGATGCGCGCGATCTGGCCGCCCACGCCGAGGCCCACATCAAGCTGCCCATCCGCATCGCCGAGCCGGCCGACGTGGATCCCGGCGTCGAACTGCCGTCGTGCGTGGCCCTGGGGGCCGCCACCTGGAAGCGCCCGGACTCCTTCCCGTCCTTCAACCTCATGCAGGGCAAGGGCACCAGCTTCGAGCTGCCGAACTTCACCAACTTCTCCTTTTCCCTCGACGGGCTGAGCGACAACCTCAAGAGCCGGGCCGTTCCCATCATCGCCGGGGTGCTCGTGGTGGCCGTCATGGCGGGCGCGGGGATCGTGCTGTCGAGCCAGAACAAGGAATCCGTCAGCTCGCTCAAGGTGAAGCTGTCCGCGGCCGAGACCGAGCGGGACGGCCTCAAGCAACAAGTCGATCAGACGCCCCCTGAGCAGGAGGTCCTGCAACAGTGGATCCCGCACCACTCCGAGACCAAGTTCGCCGCTGACCTGGTATCGCGCCTCCGGAACATCGTGCCGGAAGACGCCTGGGTGAGCCGCATCTACTACTTGTCCGGCCAGGAGATGCGCCTCCAGGGCGCCGCTCTGAGCCAGACCTCGTGTCTCTACTTCGCCGACCAGCTCGGCGCCGTGGACACCGTCACGCAGGTGCGGATCCTGCGACTCGAGAAGCAAGGCTCCTCTTATGCCTTCGAGCTCCAGGCCAGCCTGGGCAGGAAACAGAAAGCGGAACTGCTGCCATGATGGATCGCCTCGATCCGAAAGTGTTGCTCAGCGCGGGTCTCGGTCTGGTCCTCGCGGGCTTCCTGGCGTACTACCTCATCGTGATCAAGCCGGTCACCGACGAGGCCCATCGCCTCAAGACGCAGCTCGAGAGCGCGCTGCGCGATCGGGACATGTACCAGACCCAGCTCAAGGACAAGCAGACGCAGATCACGACCGTCTCGGACGAGATCACGCGCCTGAAGCTCTTTGACCTGCGCACGGAGAACGCCTTCGACGCCGCGCTGGCCAACCGCTCGAACCTGGGCCTCATCGCCCTGTCCGAGATCCTGCAGCGCCATAACATCACCATCGAGGCGCTCACGCCAGGCCCCACCGATCCCACCAAGATCACCGTCCAGCAGAACCCGAACGGGGGCGTGCTGCACCGCCGCTACATCGTCCGGGCCCAAGGGCGTTATGAGGACGTCCAGGCGGCCTTCAGCGCCTTCAAGAGCCTGCCGCCCGCCCTCGACATCGACTACTACGACATCCAGTACATCGGCGCAGAGGGAAACCGCGCCCGGGTCTTCTTCGAGCTTGGCTTCGGCTTCAACTTCCTGGTCACCACCCAGCAGCTCGACCAGTTCTCCGAGATGGCCTCGGCGTCCCTGGCCGCCAGCTCATCATTGCCCTTCTCGTTCCCCGCGGGGGTCTTCGGGGGCGCCTCCAGCTCGGTCGCCCCGCAGGCCGCTCCGGCGGCCCCCGCGGCACCGGCGAGCCCCTCGAGTGAGGTCATGCGGCCCTCGGGCTGGTATCAAGCGATCGCCACTTGGCTCGACCCCGCTGCTGAGGCGGCCCCGGCGACCACCGTCGCCAAGCCGACCGCGAAGCCTACGCCGAAGCCCACCATGACGCTGCGCGCCTACACCTTCAGCGTCGACAAGGGCATCAATCTCGGCCGGGCCGAACCCTTCCTGCCGCTCGGAGAGGCTCGCGTGGAGCCCGTCAAGCTGGCCAAGCCCATCCTCGCTCCGGCCAGGCCCGCTGCTCCCTTGCCCGAGGCGGCCGTGCTCGCCGTGTTGCTGTCTAATGACGGACCGGCCACGGCTTTGCTACAATACGGGAACGAGCGGATGCGTGTCCGTCCGGGCTCTCTCCTGACGGGGGGCGCCCAGGTGGCGGCCATCGGCAGGGACTTCGTCCTCATCCGCTACCAGGGCACCCTGCACCGTATCGGCCTACAGACAGAGTCCTCCATGCCGGTCTTCAACGCACCCCCACCGTCGCAGCCCTCTCCGGCCAGCATGAGAATGCCTCAGGTCCCGGTTCCCGAGATCCCGCGGGTGCCCATGGTCCAGGGCCAATAGACACCACCGGGTAAGGAGAGAGTGATGGATCAGCCAACCACGACGGGGGGCACTGGTCTCAAGCGGAAGATGATCGGCGAATGGCTGTGCAGCCTCGGCCTGATCTCGCCCTTTCAGTTATCGGAAGCCCTTGCCACTCAGCTGGAGACCGGCCAGCGCATCGGCCAGATCCTGATCCAGAAGGGCTTTCTGAGCGAGCGCGAGCTCTCCGAGATCCTCACGCTGCAAGAGGTGCTCGCCACCAAGACGTCGCTGGCGGATTTCCCCATCGAGCCCGAGACGATCGCCCTGGTTCCCGAGGCCTTCGCCCGCCAGAACCTCGTCGTGCCCCTGATGAAGGTGGGCCGCCGGCTGGTCATTGCGACCCGGCGCTCGGACGACACCAAGCTGCTCGACCACCTGTCCCTCTTGACCGGCTACATCGTGGTGCCGATCTCCTTCCGCGAGGAAGACCTGAACCCGGCGCTGCACCGCTTTTACTCGGGTGGCGCACGCAAGGTCGACGACACCATCGAGCGCGCCGTCCAGCGCACCGGGGGCAAGGACGACACCCGCCGCCAGCAGGTCCAGGAGATCGGCTCCGGCAGCGCCGACGCCGACGCCCCCATCGTCGAGCTGGTGAACTCCATCCTGACCGACGCCGCGGAGCGCGGCGCGGCCGACATCGCCTTCGACCCGAGCGAGGCGGGCCTCTTGATCCGCATGCGCTGCGACGGCGTGTTGCAGACGGTCCTGCAGTTGCCCCGGGCCATCGAGGCCTCGGTGATCACGCGCGTCAAGGTCATGGCCGGCATGAACATCACCGAAAAGCGCCGTCCCCAGGACGGCCGCTTCTCGGTCACGGTCAACGGCGAGAAGATCGACTTCCGCACCTCGTGCATCGCGGTCCACTGGGGCGAGCGCATCTCCTTGCGCCTGCTGCGTTCGCGCTCGATCGTGCTGGGCATGGACAAGCTGGGCTTCTCGGAGCACGACAAGCAGCTCATCGAGCAGATCCTCTTGAACCCCACGGGCATCATCCTGGTCACGGGTCCGACCGGTAGCGGCAAGACGACCACCCTGTACGCGATGCTCCAGCAGTTCGACAACGTCGCGGACAGCATCATCACCATCGAGGACCCGGTCGAGTACCCGGTGCAGGGCATCGCCCAGATCCAGGTCAACCCCAAGATCGACCTGACGTTCTCGAGCGCCCTGCGCACGGTCCTGCGTCAGGACCCGGACGTCATCATGGTGGGTGAAATCCGCGACCTGGAGACGCTCGAAACGGCCACCAGCGCTGCCATGACGGGCCACCTGGTGCTCTCGACCCTGCACACCAACGACGCGGTCAGCACCATCACGCGTATGATCGAGATGGGCATCCCGCCCTACGTCGTCGGCGGCACGGTGTCGGGCATCATCGCCCAGCGCCTCATCCGGCGCATCTGCTCGGAGTGCAAGACCACCCACGTCGCCACCGCCAAGGAAAAGGCGTTCCTGAACCTGCCGGCCGATCAGGACTACAGCCTGTGGCACGGAGCGGGGTGCGATCGCTGCAACGGCTCGGGCTACAAGGGCATGCTCGGCGTCTACGAGATCATCCGCATGACCCGCCCGATCCAGAACCTCATCAGCCGGGGCGAGCCCACAACGATGATCGAGGACGAGGCGGTCCGCTACGGCATGGTCAAGCTGCTGCAGGACGCCAAGCAGAAGGTCGCCATGGGCCTGGCGACGGTGGACGAAGTCATCCGCTGCCTGGGCACGGGCAACGAATAGGCCGCGCTGACAGTCCGACCTCTCAGGGGGCGAATGCTCGTGACCCTGCGCGGGTATATGGCTCTTGTGATGCAAAGACGGCACGATT
>DATNQJ010000483.1:0-9879 GCA_036704085.1 Stenomitos sp. | reverse complement strand
CGAGTTGGAACGAGCGAGGCCTGAAGCCCTTCCTGGCTGGCAAAAAAGGGGCCCGCCACGTGGCGGGCCCCTGTCGCAGCGGTGGCGGCCTAGATCGAGACGCTCTGGGCGATGTTCATCAGATCCGCGATGGTCTGCATGTTGATGGACTGCGTCGTGCCGTCGTTGAAGGTCACCGTGCCCTGCGGGTTCGAGGCCGACATGGCGATGGTGCCCATCTTGGTCGTGCCGTCGGCCGCATAGACCGCACCCGTGGACTTGTCCTCCGTGTTGCTCTGATCCATGGTGAACTTCAGGACCAGCTTGTCCTTGAAATTGAGCGACAGATCGCCCTTGGCGCTCATGGTCGATCCCTGCTCCGAGACGCTGGTCGTCATGGCCATCGAGCAGTCGACCAGGATGGTCTCCCCCTTGGCCGTGACGATGCTGCCCTGCTGCGTGAAGGTAGCCGAGCTGGTCCCGCCGTTCAGGGTGAAGCCCGCGGTGCTCTTGAGATCGAGGCTGCCGCCGCCCGGCGCATCGCCCTTCACCTCGAAGGTCATGGTGCTGTCGCTGAAGCTCGTGCCGAACGTCAGGTGGTAGGTCTTGGTCTCGCCCTTGGGCGTGAAGTCCTGGGTGGCCTGGATCAGGGGCTTGTCGCCATTGAGCGTCATGGTGCCCGTGGTCACGTAATGGCCCAGCTTGCGGAACTCGGACTGGGTGACCACCTCGTCACGGGTGTACGTCCCGCCCTGTGCGCCCCAATCGCCGACATAGTCGTCGTAGTCCGCCGTCTCGTCCGCGCCCGTGCTCGGCGTGTAGCCACCGCTGCGCGGGATGCGGGTGGTGACGGTCGTCTCGTAGTGCTCGACCGCCACGCCGTTGACCCGGCCTTCCTCGGTGACGTGCTCGGTCAGGACGTACTCGGTCTCGGTCTCCTGGAGCGTCGGCTCGCCCACGACCTCGTGGAACCACTCGACCTCGTTGTAGGAGTCATCCGGCAGGTAGTCGTCGGCCTCGGTCTCCGTGGAAAGGGCCTTGTAGAGGTGATAGGCTGCCGCCTGTTGCAGATCGGCGGCGCTGCCCCGGGGCGAGACCGACGAGGAGCCCTTGAGGTCGCGCAAGGAGGCGATCGCCGAGTTGAGGCTCGCGAGCCCCTCCTTGGTCTTGAGGGCTGCCTCCGAAGGGGAGAGCGGGGCCACCGTCGTCAGGCCCGAGCTGTTGTTCACGGTCCCCGGCCCGACTGGAGTGGTCGGCAGGCCCAGCGACGTGCAGCCGGCGAGCATCACGGCCAGGGCAGCGGGTAGGTAGCGTTTCATCGAGTCCTCCGGAAGCAAGCAACCATACAGGTAAGTTGTATGTTCCCGCTCCCGGTAGGCTTTAGCGTATCTATTTGTAAAATCAGGCGGTCGCCCCGTTCGGGCTGCTGGCCGGGATCGAGAACCAGAACGTGCTCCCCTCGCCGAGGCGGCTCCGGATGCCGATGGTTCCCCCGTGGGCCTCGACGATGGTCTTGCAGATGCTCAGTCCCAGGCCGGTCCCCCCCACCTTGCGGGTCGAGCCCATGTCCAGCTGCCGGAAGGGTATGAAGAGCTTGGGGATGTCGGCCTCGGCGATCCCGGGTCCCGAATCCGAGACCTCCGTGACGAGGCGATTTCCCTCCTGATGGGCTTCCAGCCGGATGTGTCCCTCGACGGGCGTGAACTTGATGGCGTTGTCGAGCAGGTTGGTGAGCACCTGCGTGATGCGGGTTCCGTCCAGGGTCACGAGATCGGGCACCTGCAGGTTCACCTCGACCTCCAGGTGCTTTTCGTCCGCCAGGGGGCGTAGCGAGGAGACCACCTCTCGCACGATGGGATGGTAATCCGTCTCGTAGGGGGCCAGATGGAACTTGCCCGCCTGCATCCGGCCCACGTCCAGGAGATTGTTGACCAGGCCGAGCATGCGCTCCGAGCCTTGCAGGATCTTGTCGAGGTACTCGCGCTGGAGCTCGTTCATGGGGCCGGCGACCTCGTCCTCGAGGATGCTCGTGAAGCCCGTGATGAAGTTCAGGGGCGTCCGCAGCTCGTGGCTGATGACCGACAGGAACTCGTCCTTGTAGCGGTCGACCTGCTGGAGCTCCTCGATGGCCCGCTGCAGGGCCGCGTTCTTCTCGGCGAGCTCCCTGGTGCGCTGGTGGACCAGCGCCTCCAGGTCCTGGGTCCGGCGGCTCTCGGTGAGGTCGCGCGTGATCTTGGCGAAGCCGAGGTGGTGGCCCTGGTCGTCGTAGATCGGAGTGAGAATGGCCTCGGCCCAGAACCTGGAGCCGTCCTTGCGGATGCGCCAGCCCTCGTCGCGGGCATGACCCTCGGCGAGCGACCGGGCCATCAATCGCTCGGGCCGGCCTTCGGCGACGGCCTCGGGAGAATAGAAGCGCGAGAAGTGCGAGCCCAGGATCTCCGCTTCCTGATAGCCCTTGAACTGCTCCGCGCCCTTGTTCCAGCTCATGATCCGGCCGGTGGGATCGAGCATGTAGATGGCGTAGTCGCTGATGTTGCGGACCAGGAACTCGAACTGCCGGATATCCTTGGTCCGCCGGGCCACCTCGGCCTCGACTTGCTCCGTGTGGCGGCGCAGGTCATCGTAGAGCTGCTCCAGTTCCTCTTGTTGCGCCTGGAGCTCCTCCTGCTGGGCCTGAAGCTCCTCGGCCTGCATCTGGAGCTCCTCGTTGAGGGCCTGCTGCTCCTCGGCATAGGCCAAGGCGGCCGCCTTCTCCGCATCCATGCGATTCAGCCTGGCGTGAATGTCCGCATAGACGCCAAACGCGCTCTCCTGCACCTTGGTGAAGAAGGCCTCCAGCTCCTGGACCAGACTCACGATGACCTGGGGATCCGTCGCAAAGGTCGGGAGGAAGCGAATCAGGGCCTGTTTGTTGGCAGCGTAGACCATGACCAGGTCACCGGCTTTGACATCCTGCTGCGAGAAGCCCGGCAGCTCGTCGGCTTGCCACTTGCGCAGGTTTTCAGCGGCCCGGGTTTCGGCCTGGCCCGCGATGAGGTCCGTCAGGAACCGCTCCATGCCCGTCTTGATCTGTGCCAAGAGCTCGGATTCGGACCAATGCGCGACCAGCCTCAACATCGGGGTGTGGTAGGCCCGGAGGAGGCGCATATTTTCAGCAGCGAGCGCCTCCAGATGGTGGCGCTTCAGATGAGCGGCGAAGTCCTTTAACGGCATGAAAGGCAGGTACTTTCTGAGCTTGAGACCGGATCAGCCGCATGGCCAACTTAATGAAGTATTATATGGGAGAACAAAGGGTGCGCCAATCCGATTTGATAACGAATTGACGCTCCTTTTGCGCCGGAACCGCTTACTTTTCTAGATGCAAGGCCTGCTCCCCGATGACCGCCCCGTTTCATCCGCCCGGCCAGGGCTCGAAGTTTGCCCCCTCAGACCTGATCGACTTCAAAAGGCGGCTCTTTCCCCTCATCGGGTTCAACCTCGAGGGCTTCAAAGAGCGCCAGCTCGAGCGACGTTTGACCGCCCTGATGTTCAAGGCGGGGGTCCAGACGCTGTCGGACTACCATGACTACCTGCTCGCCGACCCGGAGCGCCTGCAAGCCCTGGTAGAAGGCCTGACCATCAACGTCTCGGAGTTCTTTCGGGATCCTGAGACGTTCGAGGAGCTGAAGCGGAGCATCCTGCCCGAGCTGTTGTCGCGCTTCGATCGGCTGCGCATCTGGAGCGCCGGTTGCAGCATCGGGGCCGAGCTCTACTCGGTGGGCATGATCCTGGACGAGCTGGGGGCCCTGGACCGCTGCGACCTGGTGGGGACGGACCTGGACGGTCGTATCCTGGAGCGGGCCCTGGAGGGCCTTTACCTGCCCAACGAGGTGCGCGACGTCGCTCCGGATCGGCTCGCCCGCTATTTCGAGGCCGAAGAGGGGCGCTATCGGTTCAGGGGGGAGGCCATCCGGGCCCGGTGCCGCTTCCTGCGTCACAACCTGTTCCAAGATCCCGAGCAGTCGGGCTGGCACCTCATCCTGTGCCGCAACGTCGTGATCTACTTTCATGACCGGAGCAAGAAACGCCTGTTCCAGGCGTTTTACGGGGCCCTCGAACCGGGCGGCGTGTACTTCGTGGGAAGAAGCGAGCGGATCCTGGAGGCCCACCAGTACGGGTTCCGCCTGGTGCAGCCCTTCTTCTACCAGCGTCCTAGGACGGGATCTGCCACCAGATCTCGCAGTTGACGCAGAGCCACCAGCCCTCCTTGAGGTTCACACCTCGCTTGAGGGGCTCGTAGAGGCAGTGGGGGCAGCAGCCGGTCTCGTCGAAGTGCGGCCGCTGCGCGGTATCCATGTTCCTGTGCAGCATCAGGTCCTCAGGTCAACGTGATGACGTCATTGAAGCGCCCGCGCGGTCGTATGTCAAGAGCCCGGATCGCCGATCACCCGCCGGAGAAAGCCCCGGGCCGCCTCGAGTCGGGTCTCGGCCTCGGACGCCGTGACGCCTAGCCGGGCCATGGCGACGGCGACCTTGACCCGCCCGTTGGCTTCCGAAAGCAGGCGTTCGGCCATGGCGGGCTCGACTCGCCCGAGCTCCTGGGTCATCCTGAGCGCCCGCTGCTGCAGCTTGGCGTTGGAGACGTTCACGTCCACCATGCGGTTGCCGTAGACCTTGCCGAGCCGCACCATGGCGACCGTCGAGATCATGTTGAGGGCGAGCTTGGTGACGGTCCCCGCCTTGAGCCGGGTGGAGCCCGTGAGGATCTCGGGCCCGACCACCAGCTCGATGAGCGTGTCGACGTACTCGGGGCGCTCGCCGAGCGGGTTGCAGCTGATGAGTGCCGTCCGGGCCCCCTGGGCGCGGGCGTACGCGAGGGCTCCGTGCACGTAAGGCGTCCGGCCGCTCGCGGCGATGCCCACCACCACGTCCATGGGGCCCAGGTTCCGGCTCTCGAGATCCGAGGCGCCAGCCGCGCGATCGTCCTCGGCCCCCTCGACCGCCTTCAAGAGCGCCCGCTCGCCGCCCGCGATGAGGCCCTGCACCCACTCCGACGGTGTCGAGAAGGTGGGAGGGCACTCGGCCGCATCCAGCACACCCAGGCGACCGCTCGTGCCAGCCCCCACGTAGAAGAGGCGCCCGCCTTGGCGGAGCGATCGCTCCACGTCCCCGATGACCGCCGCGAGTTGCGGCTTGGCCCGGTCAATGGCCGCGAGCACCCGCTCGTCCTCCTGGTTCATGACCTCCAGGATGGCGTAGGTGTCCATGGCATCGAGATCCAGGGTCAAGGGATTCGGGCGCTCGGTGACCGTCCCCTCGGGCAAGGGACGCAGGAGCCGCAGGCCCGCGAAGTTTCGGCCCGGAGCGATCTTGCCGAGCACCAGGGCCTCGCGGGCGCCGGTGGCCTCGGGGGCATGGTTGCTGAGCCCGCGGGAGGCCTGGAAGGCGAAGAGGGCAAAGGCCAGGGCTTCCTTGGCATCCGCGAGCTCGGGGCCGAGGCTCGCCACCTCGGCTGGGCGCAGGGCTTCCTGCAGCATGCGCATGAGTACGGGGTTACGGGCCCCGCCGCCGCTCACGATCACGCGCTGAGGGCGCAGGCGCGGGCTCGCCCAGGCGCGCAGGGCCGTGGCGACCGAGTGCGCCGTGAAGGCCGTCGCCGTGGCCACGAGGTCCTCGGGCGCGACGCCACGGGCGATCGCCTCGTCGTAACGCGCATCGGCGTAGGCATGCCCGAACTCCTCGCGCCCGGTGGACTTGGGCGGAGCCTTCAGCAGGAAGGGGTGGGACATCCACTCGTCCAAAAGCTCGGGTCGGACGTGCCCCTTGGATCCGATCCGCCCGTCGGTGTCGAAGGTCTGGGCCCCGCGGGTCATGCGCTCGACGAAGCGATCGAGGATCATGTTGCCCGGCCCCGTGTCGAAGGCCTGGAGGTCGTCGCCAGCGGGCCTGAGCAGAGTGACGTTCGCGATGCCGCCCAGGTTCAGGAGGGCGACGGCATGATCGGGATCGCTGAAGAGCGCCCGGTCGGCGTAGGGCACCAGCGGCGCCCCTTGGCCGCCGGCGGCCATGTCGGCCGGGCGGAAGTCGTGAATCGTCGTGAGGCCGGTGCGGACCGCGATGACCGAGCCGTCTCCGAGCTGCATGGTCGACGGATGCGGGCCCTGGGGCAGGTGGAAGATCGTCTGGCCGTGCGAGCCGATGAGGTCCACATCTTCGGGCGTGAGGCCGGCCTCCTGGATGAGCCGCAGGGCCCCGTCGGCGAACCACTCGCCGAGCCAGGCGTCGAGCTCGCAGAGCGCGTCGACGCGGCTGGTGACCGGATCCAGCTGCCGGATCACCGCCTCCTTGAGATCGGTGGGATAGGGGTAGGTGGCAAAGGCCTCGATTTCGAACCGGACGCGGCTCCCCTCGTCCCAGAAGCGGGCGAGGCAGGCGTCGAGGCCGTCGAGCGAGGTGCCGGACATCAGACCGAGGACGCGTCGCACGGGATCTCCTGGGTTCAAGACCCCTCCGCTACCGCCGGGAGGGGGAAAGGGGCGAGCGAAAAATCGTCCCCATAGTCTAGCAGGATCGAAGGTTAAGACTGCTATAATATCCCTTAACCACTCCACGTCGTGGAGTCATGTTCAGGAGTGCCCCGTGGCCCGGACGATCACCGTCGAACTGCACGCACCGACGCTTGCCAAGCGGCAGGCGTTCCGCGACCTGCAGGTCGAGTTCAACCGGATCGCCAACGACCTCGCCACCCAGGTCCTGCGCAACTCCCTGGACGCCGTGACGGCCGTCGTGCCCAGTCCCGACCTCGCCAAGTCCACCTTCGACGCGCTGGGCGCCCTCTTCCCGTCGGGCCTCCAGCACCCGGTACTGCGCATGATCCAGGGCCAGCTCAAGGCGGCTCGCTCGCGGGTCGATCGCTCGCCGTTGCCGCGCTTCAAGCCCTACGCGCCGGTCGTCTTCGGCGAGCACGACTGGAAGCTCACCTGCATCGAGGGCCGCTGGAAGCTCACGATCCCTGTCATGGGCCGCTCGATCACGGTCCCCGTCCTGGTCCCGACCGCCCAGGCCGAGGCCCTCTCGCGCCTCATCGCGGCGGGCATCCCGCTCGAGGGGCGCCTGTACCAGCGGCGCGGCCGCTGGTTCTTCGCGGCGAGCTTCCTCAACGAGGTGCCCGTCCCCAAGCTCCACCAGGCGGCCATCGGCGTGGATCTCGGCCGCAAGCTGCGCGCAGTCGCCGTCGAGCCCCAGTCCAACCGGCGCCTGCTCATGTCGGGCAAGGCGCACGAGCACCACATGCGGCGCTACGACCAGGTGATCGCCAAGCTCGAGCGGGCCGGCGCCCGGCGGGCCATGCGGCGGGTCGCTTTGAAGCGCGATCGCTACGCCGAGCATGCCGACCGCGTGGTCGCCAACGCCATCGTCGCCTTTGCGCGAGCAGACCGGCATTCGGTCCTCAAGTTCGAACAGCTTTCTTCCCAAACGGCCCCGGCAACTGCCCGCGAGGTCGAGTCCTACCGCCGCATCCAGCGGCTGGTCTCCCGTAAAGCCGAGCGATACGGGATCCCGGTCATGGCGGTCAACGGGTTCGAGTCCTCGCAGCGGTGTTATGCCTGCGGGTCCGTTCAACCGGGCAACCGGCGCGACCGAGTTTACCGGTGCGCGTGTGGCTATCACGCCCACGCGGACCTCAACGCGGCGCGCAACATCGCCCAAACGGCCATCTGGTCGGAAACGATCCAGCTGGCCTCCGGTGAGTACAACCTCGCCGGAGAGGCCGTCGGCACGGCTGCATCTCAGGTGGCCGGTCTGCTCAAGGGTCAGACCGAGCGCATGAGAAGCGCGATCGCATCGGTTTCCGAGGCGGTCACGCATGTCACGCTTCCCACTCCTCCAACCCTTACATCCACACTATCTGACTACCGATTGGAGGGTACAGAAATGGCTAGCTTGGTTAAGGATCTCACGGAGACCAGCACGAAGTTCATCACCGGTTCGCTCGACAACCTGAAGGCCTACGTCGATCGCACCTCGGAAGAGGTTTCGCGCGTTGATGTCGTCGGCGTGACCCGCCGCGTCCTCGACACGACGATCGACAACACGAAGAAGGTCGTGAAGCTCACGGCCGAGCCCAACGGGCTCGACTTCTTCGGCAAGGCCAAGGCCATCACGGACGGCGGCCTCGATGCGGCCAAGGAAGTCGTCACCACGATTTCCGAGGAAGGCAAGAAGGCGGATGTCTTCGGCGTGGGGACCCGCCTGGCGATGGAGGGCATCGCGTCCCTTCGCAACCAGATGGATCTGTCCTTGGAAACCACCAAGAACCTCACCAACCGTCTGATGCCGCTCGCTACGAGCAAGAAGCCGGTTGCGACCCGCGCTCCGCAGGTCACTCGCGTGGAGATCGAGCAGGAGAAGCCCGCTGCGGCTTCGTCCAGCAAGTCCTCCAAGTAGTCCTTTCAGGGACTGGGGCGGCGCCAACGGCGCCGCCCCTTTTTGATGCCCACCGGGCGCGCGATCGTTTCATGGCTCGCCTCGCTATTTCCTCGGCGGGCCTCATCCCCTAGGATGGCACGGCACGGTCCCCGCATGCCATGGCCGCCTGCGCGCCTCCTCGTCCGCCAGGCCGTCCATGCGCGTTCGGCAGCGCAGGAGGTGGGCGATGGAGCGACGCACAGGCGCGCCCCGGGTAAGGGGCCTCCATGTCAGCATGCTCCCCGACAAGGGCGTTCAGGTCCAGGAGCTGGAGGCGGCCTTGCGCCAGCGGGTCGCGGGTGAGGTGCGCTTCGACGGCGGCTCGCGGGCCCTCTATGCCGCCGATGCCTCGAGCTTCCGCGAGGTGCCCATCGGGGTCGTCATCCCGAAGACCCGCGCGGACGTCCTGGAGACGATGGCCCTCTGCCGCCAGTACGGGGCCCCCCTCCTCGCGCGCGGCGGCGGCACGAGCCTCGCCGGCCAGTGCTGCAACTTCGCCGTGGTGCTCGACTTCTCGAAGTACCTCAACCGGCTGCTGGAGCTGGATCCCGTAGGACGCCTGGCTCGCGTCGAGCCGGGCATCATCCTCGATAGCCTGCGCAACGCCGCCGAGGTGCACCACCTCACGTTCGGCCCCGACCCCGCCACCCACAGCCGCTGCACCCTGGGCGGCATGATCGGCAACAACGCTTGCGGCGTCCACGCCCAGATGGCCGGCAAGACCTCCGACAACATCCTCGCACTCGAGGTCGCCACCTACGACGGCGCCCGCATGACCGTCCGCAACCACTACGACGAGGCGGAGGTAACGGCCCTCATCCAGCAAGGCGGCCGGCAGGGCGAGATCTTCCGGCGCCTCCTGGCCCTGCGCGATCGCTACGCGGAGCCTATCCGCGCCGAGTTCCCGCGCATTCCTCGCAACATCTCGGGTTATCCCCTCTATTACCTGCTGCCCGAGCATGGCTTCAACGTGGCCGGCTCCCTGGTCGGCACGGAGAGCACCTGCGTCACCATCCTCGAGGCCACCACCCGCCTGGTCGATAGTCCGCCCGTGAAGAGCCTCGTGGTCATGGGCTTCCCGGATATCTACACCGGGTGCGATCACCTGCCGGACATTCTCGCCTTCAACCCCATGGCCCTGGAGGGCATGGACGACTCGCTCATCGACTACATGGTGCGCAAGCACCTCCACACCGAGCACATGGACCTCCTACCCGAGGGCAAGGGGTGGCTCATGGCACAGTTCGGGGGTGACACGCGCGAGGAAGCCTTCCGGGCCGCCCACGAGCTCGTGGACGCCCTGGCACGGCTGGACCACCCGCCCGAGGTGCGGCTCTTCGATCTGGCGGAGAAAGAGGCCCAGCTCTGGGAGATCCGGGAGTCGGCCGTCGGCGCGACGGCCATGGTTCCCGGCATGGCCGACACCTGGCCGGGCTGGGAGGACTCGGCGGT
>DATNQJ010000482.1:0-3281 GCA_036704085.1 Stenomitos sp. | reverse complement strand
AGATCTCGTAGGCGAAGTTCGGAGCGGCCGAGAGCGTGCCCCCGTAGCGATGGATGGACCACAGCCAGCGCTCGGGCCGGGCGAGGAACTGCAGGGGCGAGAGCAGGACGAGCGGGATCCCGTAGTACAGGCTGCCCAGCCACGCCCCGATGAGCCCCATGTCGTGATACAGGGGCAGCCAGCTCACGAAGACGTCCCGGGGACCGACCTCGGCCACCTCGCCCATGGCCCGGATGTTGGCGAGCAGGTTGGCGTGGGTGAGCACGACCCCCTTGGGGTTCCCGGTGCTGCCCGAGGTGTACTGGAGGAAGGCCACGTCCTGCGGATTGGCATGCAGGCGGGTCTGCGCCTTGCCGCTCTTGAGGGCCTCGACCGTCTCGATGGCCCGCAGGCTCTCGACGGTGGCGCGCAAGAGGTGGGCGAGCGATCGCACCTCGGGCACCGAGACGAGCACCGAGGCCTGGGCGTTCCGGAGGATGCCCGCCTGCCGGCGCAGGTGCTCCTCGAGCTGGGACGGTCGGAAGGGCGGGTAGATGGGGACCGGCACGAGCCCCGCGAGGAGCGCGCCGAAGAAGGTCTCGAGGTACTGTCGGCTCGTGGGCAGCATGATGGCCACGGTCTCCCCGGGCTCGAGGCCATGGGCCTGCAGGCCCGCCGCCACCTCGGCGGCTCCGGTCAGGAGGTCGTGATAGGTCAGCTCCACCGGCTCAGGGTCGGTCTGCAGGTGGACGTGCACGCGCTCCGGATGGGTCGTCGCGTGCCACGTCAGCACCTCCGTGAGCGTCATGGCCTGCTGGGGGGCCTCGGGGGCCGGCCCGGTCCGCAAGAAGGCCACCTTGAGCTCCTCGGGGGGCGCCTGGCCGGTCCTCGCGAGCAAGGCCCGGAGGACGTCGCGCGGGGTCTCGGCCGTGACGATGAGCTGTTCGGGAAGGCGCACGCCGAAGGCGTCCTCGACCTGGTGCAGCAGCTCCATGCGTCCCAGGCTGTCCAGGCCAAGGTCGCGCTCCAGGGAGCTGTCGAGCGTGACGGCGCGCGGGCGCCCATGGGGATGCAGCTCGAGCAAGAGCCCCTGAATCAGATCCAGGAGCCGAGGCGCGGCTTCTTCGGCCTCGGTGCGACGCTGGGTCATGGCTGCTTCCCCGCTGAGTTCGCCATGACTTCCATAGCCCGGATCGCCCTCCCATGGCTTGGCCAAGACCGGCAAGACGGGGGCTGAACTTTGGTTACCGGTCAATCGGCCGCGACACCAAAATTTACGGGCAAGGGTCGCCGGCTCGGGGAAGATAACACGTATACACGGGGAGGAAGCCATGCAACCCATCGATCCGCGCACCCAGCCCATCATCCCTGCCTACCAGAAGGCCCTGCAGGACCTCCATACGACGGTACAGCCCGCCGCGGCGCCGCCGGCACCGGTCTTTTCGCCGGATGTCTTCGTGGCCACGGCGCGGCCTTCCGCGGAGGCCCTCATGCCGCTCGGGCAGTCCATGCAGGACAAGCTCCACGGCCTGGTCGACAAGCTCGTCCATCCCCCCGAGCCCAAGCGGGTGCCGCCCGCGGGCGGGAGCATGTACACAGTCACCAACGACGATACCCTGTACGGGATCGCCAAGGCGCAGCTGAACGACGGAGAGCGCTGGCACGAGATCTACGACCTGAACAAGGACGTCATCGGCCCGGACCCCAACGTCATCCACGGGGGCCAGGAGCTCCTCCTGCCCGCCCCTTCCGAGAAGAAGGCCGCGAGCCTGAACCGCGGCACGACCAAGGACGGCTACACCCTGCCCGATACCGAGGGCCGGGCCACCACCTTCTGGAACGGCGACTATGCCTACAAGGGCCGCCGCGACGTGGACAACTACGGCGTGGGCGCCTGGGGTGATGCGAACAAGCCGACCGATTACATGTGCGCCATTCCCGTGGGCCTGCAGGGCGGTGGCAACTGGTGGCACAACCAGAAGCTGCTCATTACCGACCAAGACACGGGCAAGCAGGTGGTCGTCCAGGTCCAGGACAAGGGCCCCGGTCCCCGCACCGGTGCGGTCCTCGACCTCTCGCCCGTGGCCAAGGAGGCCCTGGGACACAACTACATGGACGACGCCAAGGTGACCATCGCCTTCGCCGATCCGGATGCGCCCGTGGGGCCGGTTGGATAAGGAACCGTTCGTACTTCGACCTGGCTCAGCACGAACGGATGGTTGTGGATCTCAAGACAAGGATCTCGCGACCCCGGACTGCTTGCAGTACGGACGGGGCAACCACTCCCTTAAGACATTCAACAATCCGTTCGTGCTGAGCTCGGTCGAAGTACGAACGGTTCCTAATTGTCGGGTTTAGCCATAGCCTCACCCCACGCCATTGAGGCATCCTGGAACCGCGAGTCGGGCCAGGAAGGACGAGTGAGGGATGCTGCCGTTCCCGCCCCGCTACTTCGACCCTGCCTACTGGCGCACGGCCTTCATCGCCTCTGACCCGGACCTCGCGCGCTGGCGCATGGCCGCCCGGGTGACGCTCAGCGTCTTCGGCAGCGCGGCCCTCATGTGGCTCGTCTCCTCGCTACTGCACGTCCCCCTACCCGTGATGCTGCCGGGCGTCATGCTCACCATGACCGCCGCCATCACCGTCAACGACCCCACCCCCAAAGCCCAGCGCCTCACCATGGCCCTGTTGCCCCTGTCGGGCGCCCTGTGCCTGACCCTCGGCACCCTGCTCGCTCCCTACCGCGACTTGGACCTCGCGATCTTCCTGCTCATCATCTTCGGGGCCGTCTACATCCGCCGCTTCGGGCCCCGGGGCACCTCCCTCGGCATGATCGGGTACCTGAGCTACTTCTTCGCGCTGTTCTTCCAGGCGCCGCTCAATGGCCTGCCCATGATGATCCTCAGCATCGTCCTGGGCGTCGCCTTCACCTACGTCGTTCGCTTCCAGCTGATCACCGAGGATCCCGCCCGGCTCCTCCGGCGGAGCGTCCGGGCCTTCCGGATGGCCCTGGGCCTCGAGCTCAGCACCCTGGCCGACGCCCTCGCCTGCCCGCAATGGGGACGCGCGCAGGACCTCGCGCTCGATCGGGCGGTCCGCCGCCTGAACCGCCTTGCCCTCACGGTCGAGGACTACGTGGAGAAAGCGCCCTCTGTCGAGCCGGGACCCGCCGCCTTGCGGCGCAAGCTCTTCGAGCTCGAGATCGCCGCCGAGCGCCTGGCGGCGACCCTTCGCTATGCGGCCGGCCACGGCCTTTCGGCCGCCACCCGCGACGAGGTCGCCCAGGCATTACAGGCGGTACG
>DATNQJ010000481.1:0-4484 GCA_036704085.1 Stenomitos sp. | reverse complement strand
TGATCGCCAACCTCACGGCCCGCCTGGCGACCGAGATCGAGTCGCTTGTGCGGGCCAAGCGCGAGCTCGCCAGGCGGGCCAAGGAGCTCGATCAGGCGTACCGGGAGCTGCGGGAGACGGATCGGTACAAGGACGACTTCCTGTCGGCCCTGAGCCACGAGCTCCGCACGCCGCTCAGCACCGTGATCGGCTTCGGGCGCCTGCTCGCCGACGGGGACGCGGGTCCCCTTTCCCATGAGCAGGCCCCCTACATGGCGCAGTTGCTGGAGGGCGCCAATCGCATGAACGGCTTGATCGACGAGTTGATCGAGCTGAGTCAGATCCAGGCGGGCAAACTACATCTCGACTGTTCGCCCATCGCCTACGGCCCGCTGGTGAACGACGCAGTGGCGGATCTCAGGCCGCAGATCGCCGCCAAAGGGCTGACACTGGAGATGGCGGTGGACGTGCCGGACGTGGTGACCTTGGATGGCCAGCGCATCAAGGAAGTGGTCCATCACCTGGTCGAAAACGCCACCAAGTTCACCCAGCCGGGAGGACGGATCGAGGTGCGGGCCTCCGTCGAGGGGGGCCAGCTCCTCACCGAGGTGCGGGACACCGGCATTGGCATCCCGGAAGAGGTCTTGCCGGGGCTCTTCCGGCGGTTCCATCAGGTGGACATGAGCTCGACCCGCCAGGCGGGAGGGCTCGGCATGGGGCTTGCCATCAGCAAGGCGATCGTGGAGGCCCATGGCGGTCAGATCGGGGTCATGAGCGAGGTGGGGCGAGGCAGCCGCTTCTGGTTCAGCCTGCCACGGACACCGGTCGGAGCGTGCGCTCGAGCTAAAGAGAGGCCTCCTCGCGCAGCCGGTAGCCCACCCCCGGCTCGGTGAGCAGGTGCTTGGGCCGGGTCGGATCAGGCTCAAGCTTGCGCCGCAGCTGGCTGATGTGGACCCGCAGCGTGTGCTGGGCGTCCTCGTGCTCCTCACCCATGAGCTCGCGCAGGAGCTGGCGGTGGGTGACGACTTTGCCGACGTAGCGGATGAGGGTCGTGAGCAGGCGATACTCGGTCGGCGTGAGATGGACCTCGGATCCGCCCGCGAAGACCCTCCGAGCCGTGAGATCCACGTGCCAGTCGCCGCAGTCGAAGGTGGTCGCCTCGGGGGCGGCCGCACGGATGCTGCGGCGCAGCGCCACGCGCAGCCGGGCCAAGAGCTCGCCGATCCCGAAGGGCTTGGTCAAGTAATCGTCGGCGCCTGCATCCAGGGCCATGATCTTGTCCATCTCCTGCTCTCGAGCCGACAGGACGACGATGGGGGTGTCCGTCCACTCGCGGAGCTGGCGCACCACCTCGAGACCATCCAGGTCGGGGAGCCCGAGGTCGAGGAGAATGACCTCGGGCCGTTGCTCGGCCGCCAGCTTCATCCCTTCGGCCGCGGTCGCGGCCTCGATCAGGCGGTAGTCATGCAGCGGCAGGGAGGCACGCAGGAAGCGGCGGATGGGGACCTCGTCCTCGATGACCAGGATGGGATGCTTGGCGTCGGTCATGGGTTCATCCTCTTGGACGTCGCGTCGGCGTTGGCGATAGGCAGGTAAAATTGGAAGGCGGATCCGCCCTCCGGCAGGTTGCGGGCCCGCATGGTCCCCCCGTGGGCCTGGACGATCCCGCGGCAGATGGCGAGCCCCAATCCGGCCCCCGCCGCTCCGGAGCGGGCCGGATAACGGCGGAACTTTTCGAAGATCCGCTCCTCTTCACCGGGCGGAATCCCGGGTCCCCGGTCCGAGACCTCGACCCAAAGCCAGCCTCCATCCGGCCACGCCTTGACTCGGATGGACGTCCCGGGCGGGCTGTACTTCGCCGCGTTGTCCAGCAGGTTGGCGAATACCTGTTCGACGAGCAGGGGGTCGCCGTCGATCATGGGCAGATCGCGGGGCAAATCGACCTGCACGGGGTGGAGGGAAAGCTCCGACGAGAGCCTGGCAAGGGCCGGGGCAATTGCCTCCTCGATGGGGAACCAGGTCCGGGCGAGCTGTACCGCTCCGGAGTCCAGGCGCGTCGCCTGCAGCAAGTTGTTGACGAGCCGGCTCAGGCGGTTGGCTTCCTCGACGATGCCCTGGGCCAGATCCCGCCGCACCTCGGGGGTCAAGGCCTCGGCACCATCCACGAGGCTGCTGGCGGCCCCGACGATCCCCGTCAGGGGCGTGCGCAGATCATGGGAGACCGAGCTCAACAGGGCGGAGCGGAGGCGTTCCGCTTCCGCCTGGCGCAGGGCCTTGTCCGCCTCCTCGCGAGCGCGTGCCTCGTCCATGGCGATCGCCAGCTGGTTGACGCTCGTCTGAAGGGTGGAGCGGACTTCGGCTCCTGGAAAGGCATCCTCTTCGGACCAGCGCAGGGCGAGCGCCCCGTATACCGTTCGGGCGCCCGTCACGGGCATGAAGAGGTAGGCCGATCCCGGGAGCATGCCCGTCCCGGGGCCGGCAGAGCGTCCTTCCCGCAGCACCCACCTTAGCACCTCTTCTTCGCTGGCGTTGAGGGGGATGGCAGGGGTGGCCGCCAGGAAGGGCTCGCCATGGGGACCCTTGAGCCAAGCTCCGACCGGTTGACCCAGCTCAGAGGCGATGACCCGTGCCCCGTCCGAGAGGATCGCCATCGGTGCCCGGGCCGACAAGAGGGAGCGGCTGAGCTCGTAAAGGGCCTTGGCGCGGCGCTCGCGTTGCCGGATGGCAGATAGCTGGGAGGCCAGACGGGCCGTCAGGGCACTGATCAGCATCCCGACCATTCCCATGATGAAGAAGGTCAGGAGGTACTGGGTGTCCGAGACCGCGAACGTCAGGTACGGGTGGACGAAAAAGAAGTCGAAGGCCGCCACGGAGAGTACGGCGGTGAAGAACGCGGCCCCCCCGTTCCCCCGCAAGGCCACCGGCAAAATGCCCAGCAGGTAGATCATGATGAGGTTGGACTCGGCCATGCGCCCGAAGAGCATCTGGTCGACGAGCGTGCAGACCACCACGGAGATCAGGGACCACCCGTAGGACTGCCAGGGTAGCGCATGCCCTCGCTCCGCCGGCGAGTCCACTCCGAGCCATGCTTCGTACCAGGGAAACTCCTGATCCCTGCGCCCTACTGTGACCATGCCCCTATGCTACCACCCGACAAAGCGACCGGGAAAAATTTGAGGTTTTCTTGATGGCCTTCGTGCATACCTTGATTCCATCCTGATACGGGCTGGCCTAAGATGCCCGCAGTGCTGCCCCCCCATCGCGTCGGCAGCCTTGCGAGGATTATGAAACGATGGCACGGAACACCACTAAGAGGGTACGAGGTGCAGCGGCAGCGCTGCTAGCAGCCGCCCTCTCCGCGGGCCCCGCCCATGCGGGGCTGGTCAATACCTATGGTTCGACCGACGACGTCTGGGGCTCCCCCCTTGGCCACGGACATGGGTTGCTCGATGTACGCTTGAGCCATACGGCCCTCCCGCAGCCCCAGTCGCTTTTGACGGCCAGTTTTGCCTATGGCTTGGGAGCAGGCACCGAGGTCGGTGTCTGGAGCGGGTACGGTATGACGGGCCTCGGGACCGCTCAGACTAGTAGCGCCCCGTCCGTCCTCAACCCCTATCTCAAGGTATTGGCACCTTGGACCCTGGGCAGCACGAGCTTTGGATTGGTCGCAGGGGCCCAGATCCCGACCCAATCCGGCCAGGATCCGAACGTCGCTGCGGAAGGAGTGGCCATCCTTCCGATTAGCGAAGCCCTAAGCCTGGATCTCAACCTGGGCGTCGGTCGAGCGCTCGTCAGCTCGGCCACCCTGGGCCATACCGGGGCATCCCTTTACTACTCCCTGCCGAACCAACTCGGGCTGGTCGGGGAAGTCTTCACCCTGGTTTCGTCCGCCGCCGACCCGAGCTTCGGACAGCACCTGGCCCTCACCCTCCCCCTAGGGTCCGGCATCTCGGGAGACGTGGGAGTGGCCGTCAACGAATCAATGTCCGGTGCCGTGACCGCAGTGACCCCCCACGCGGGCGCCACCCTCACCTGGTAGGAGCGCAGCGCATGTTGTCCCTGATTTTGGGGCTGGGTCTGGCCCTCATCCTCGCCGTCCGCCTGCAAACAATCATTTGGTTCATCCGGCGTGATCGGGAAGCGGCGCAGCAATTGGCCTTGGAGCGCGAACTCCAGCGTCGAGTCTCCTTGGCATGGCCCCCGGCGCACGTGGCCTATCGGACTCGGCACGTCCGCGCTCCCCGGCAGCGCGAAGGAATCTTGCTGTGGTGAAAATCCTGATGTTGTCCGCCATGGCGACCTATTACGTTGTCTGCTATCTCGTCGTCCAGTTAATCGACCGACGAAACTCCCGGCGCATGGCGTCGGAGCGGGAGTCGCGCGTGGTTCGTTTTGAGAGGAGAAGCGTTTGATGAGCACCCAATCGTCTGAGATAGCTCGTAACTTTCTCCGTGTAGCCCCGAAGGAGGCCATGTGATGGCCGGTACCGTCGTGCTGCTCGCGAT
>DATNQJ010000480.1:0-6019 GCA_036704085.1 Stenomitos sp. | reverse complement strand
GGGGCGCCCAATTGTCCGGTTCATGCGCTGCGGGTCGAACTGATCCATGCCATCCCCCTCTCTGTCCGGGATCATGTACCCGACAGAGGGCCCGCTAATGTCAGGGGCTGCTGAGGGTCAAGAGCTGGGGCGGGGTGGCATCGGCCGGGAACAAGAGCGTCACCTTGACGTCGTAGCGCGTATGGGCCGGCACCTCGAGGGTGACGAACGGCGGCATCGATTGACCGTGCTGGATGACCAGGTGCGTGTAGCGCGTCTGCTGGCGGCCCTGATCGTCGAACCACTCGACCTTCACGGGCCCGCGGAACATGACCGGTCGGTTCGGCGGATCCAGGTAGCCCGCCGCCGTCGCCGGGCGATCGCCCACCACCCGGGCCGGATGCGAGAGCCCCACCGAGAGGGTGCGCGGCAAATCCCCCTGGTTGTCGAGCGGAAAGCGCAGCTCGTAGGTGACCCCATAGTTGCCGTGGGCCTGGTAGGCACTGCCCTCGTAGCGCTTGAGCATCGGAGCGCTCTGGACCTGGCCCGTGCCGAGCGTGTTCAGGACGGCGGTGGCGATGGGGAACCCGAGGCGCTCGCCCGGCATCGGCAGGCGAGCGCCGTCCACGGTCGCCGTCCAGCGATCGCCCACGCTGACACCGGCGACCCGGCCGTAGCGGAAGGGGCCCTTGGGCAAGGGCTCGCCCGGAGTGTAGGGAGTGGCGGGAGGCTCGGCCGGCCCCGCCCGTCGGGCCGCCAGGAGCACCGCCAGGAAGTCGTCCGGCACGGGCGTCGTGAAGCCGCCCCCGGGGGACTTGGGCGCGAAGTAGGCCACCTCGGAGAGGGCGATGGGCCCGTCGCTCTTCATGCGCAACAGTGTCGTGCGGCCGTTGGTGGGGGGGCCGATGGAGACCGTGGTCGGCACGCTCCACTGGAAGAGGAGGAGCGTCTGGTGGGGCTCCAGGGTGAACCGCTGGGGCGAGATGGGCGAGCGGCCATGCAGGAGGTCGGTGGCGATGCGATCGCCCGGCCCCGCGAAGACGACGCCCTCGGGGTCGATGATGAGGGGCTCGAGGGACTGGAAAGGGGCGTCCGGCTGGCTGAGGTAGCTCGCGCCGGCGAGCAGGTCCAATGCGACCGGATGATCCGTGCGGTTGGTCGCGAGGAAGCCGAGGTACAGCAACTTCTCGCCCGGGACGGTGTCCTTGGCGATGTGGTGGGTGAAGACGCTGAAGTTGCCCTCGAAGGCATGGTCGAGGAACACGGCCGCGTCATCGGTGGACGTGGGCGTGATGGTCGAGAGCAGGATGCCGGGCTCCTGGACGATCTCGGGGTTGTTGCTGTTGAAGACCGGCGTGGCGTCGAGCTGGCCCGGCAACGGCTCGATCCGGACCGGGATCTCGACCGGGACCTGGGGCACCGGCGAGGGCGTCGCCGGAACGGGACCGGGCGCCGGCTGGCGCTGCATGAGCGCCGCACAGCCAGCGAGGCTCAGGACGATCGTGCCAGCAAGGGTCAGCCGGACCCAAGGGGCCCGTGCCACGAGCGAAATGGAAGGGTGCAAGCGCTTCATGGGGCCTCTCGCAGTATAATCGACCGGTGCCCATCCATCCTACCATCCGAAAGGGAGGGGTCCGATGCCCAGCCCCGTCGAACGCTTTCTCACCGACGCGAACATCCAGGTTCCCCTGGTCTGCGGGGCCATGTATCCTTGCTCCAACCCCGAGCTGGTGGCTGCCGTCTCGGAGGCGGGCGGCATCGGCATCATCCAGCCGCTCTCCATGGTGTACGTCCACGGCCATGACTTTCGGGAGGGCCTGCGGCTCATCCGCCGCCTCACGTCCAAGCCCATCGGCATGAACCTCATCACCGAGAAGTCGTCCAAAGTCTACCAGGAGCGGATGCAGCGCTGGTTCGAGATCGCCCTGGAAGAGGGGGTGCGCTTCTTCGTCACCTCGCTCGGCAACCCCCGCTGGGTGGTGGACCAGGCCCATGCGGTAGGGGGCAAGGTCTACCACGACGTCACCGAGCGCAAGTGGGCGCTCAAGGCCCTCGAGGGAGGCGTTGACGGTCTGATCGCCGTCAACGACCGCGCGGGTGGCCATGCGGGCGCTCGCTCCCCTGAAGCGCTGTATGACGAACTACAGGACCTGGGGGTCCCCTTGCTCGCGGCGGGCGGCATCGGCTCTGTGACCGACTTCCGGCGGGCGCTCGCGCTCGGCTACGGCGGCGTCCAGATGGGCACCCGCTTCATCGCCACTCCCGAGTGCCGGGCCCACGACGACTACAAGCAGGCGCTCGTCAAGGCAACATCCGACGACATCGTCCTGACCGACAAGATCACGGGCGTGCCCGTCTCGGTGATCCGAACCCCGCACATCGCGCGCATCGGCACCCAGGCCGGCCCCGTGGCCCGCTTCCTGCTTCAGCACCGCAAAACCAAGCACTGGATGCGCATGATCTACTCCTTGCTCGCGGCCCGACAGCTGAAGGAGGCCTCTTTGCGGGGTATGGACTACAAGGACTACTTCCAGGCGGGCAAGAGCGTCGAGGGGGTCGAGGCGATCGAGCCGGCCGGCGAGATCGTGCGGCGCTTCGCATCGGCCCTCGGCCCGTCGCACCCAGAATCGAGGTAACCATGGAGAACCAAAACGTGATCGCCGGGCTCAAGAAGGCCTGGAACGAGACCCGGTCCAAGCCGGACGGCAACCTCCGCTTCAGTGCCCTGTTCGGGAAGCTGGTCCCTTACTCGTCCACCATCGAACCGCTCGTTGTCCACCTCGAGCCCGGCCACGCCCGGATCCAGATGCAGGACCGCGAACTCGTCCGCAACCACCTGAACTCGGTGCATGCGGTGGCCCTCATGAACCTGGGCGAGATGACGAGCGGGCTGGCGCTCGCGTACTCGCTGCCCGACGACGGCCGCTCCATCCTGACCAACCTGTCCATGGAGTACCTCAAGAAGGCCCGCGGCACGCTCACGGCCGAGTGCCGGTTCGCGGTGCCCGAGTTCGCCGAACCGTCCACCCACGTGCTGGAGGTGCCGATCCGGGACGAGGCCGGCGAGGTCGTGGCCAAGGCGACCGCCACCTGGCTGGTGGATCGAAAGGCCTAAGTATCGTTAGAATCCTCTCATCCGGGCCGCCGCCGCTCCGGGATCGGCCCCCGGCGCGAACCGGCCGACCAAGCGTCGGCCAGGCCAGGCTCGGCATGGATGTTTCGTTTGATTTTTACGTACAAAATCCCTATACTTAACCCTTAAACCGTGCCTGTTTCAGGCCTCTTCACTCAGCGAGGCTTACGCCCCCAGGGCCGCCCAGGTCCTGCATCGAGGAACCCATCTTGAGCGAACAGCAGCAACAGAAACCGTACCATTACTTCCCGGACCGCGTGTTCAACTCCGTGCAGGATTGGCCGGAGGCCGGCAAGGGCCTGGCACGCGCGCACCAGCTCGGTCCCGAGGGGACCATCGCCGAAGTGCGCACCGCGAACCTGCGCGGCCGCGGCGGCGCCGGCTTCCCGGCCGCCATCAAGTGGGCGAACATCCGCGCCGACAAGTGCCCCGTCAAGTACACGGTCTGCAACTCGGCTGAAGGCGAGCCCGGCACCTACAAGGACCGCTGGCTCATCCGCCACAACCCGTACATCATCCTCGAAGGGGTCGCGATCGCGGCCTACGCGCTCGGCGCCACCGAGGCCTACATCTGCATGAAGGTCATCTTCGAGCGCGAGTACAACCGCCTGACGGCCGCTCGCGACGAGATGGTCGCCGCCGGCATGCTGGGCGACATCCCCGTCCACATCGTCAAGGGTGCCGACGAGTACCTGCTCGGCGAGGAGCGCGGCCTCCTGGAGGCCATCGAGGGTAACTTCCCGTTCCCCCGTGTCTCGCCCCCTTACGTCCACGGCCTGTTCACCGCGCAGGGCATGTTCTCGGCCGAGACCGAGTCCAACAACCCCGCCTGCGTCAACAACGTCGAGACGCTGTCGCATGCCTGCAACATCCTGCGCGAGGGCGTCGACTACTTCAAGTCGGTCGGCACCGAGGCCACGCCGGGCACCACCATCTTCACCCTGCAGGGCGACGTGAACCGCCAGGGCATGTACGAGCTGCCCATCGGCACGTCCTTCCGCCACCTGCTCGAGGAGTGCGGCGGCGGCATGAAGGATGGCCGTCAGTTCAAGATGATGCTTTCGGGCGTTTCCTGCGGCGTCCTGACCAAGGCCAACCTCGACACGCCCATGGACTTCGCGACCATGAAGGCGGTGGACTCGGGCCTTGGCTCGGGCGGCTACATCATCTTCGACGACACCTGGAACGCGGTTGACATCGCCTACGCCTACTCGAAGTTCCTGGCCAATGAGTCCTGCGGCCAGTGCCCCTCCTGCAAGATGGGCACTGCCGAGATCACCATGGCCCTCGAGCGGCTGTCGTACGGCGTCGGTAGCATGACGGACCTCGAGACGGTCGAGAAGGGCCTCGCGGGCGTCGCCACCGGCAACCGCTGCTTCCTGCCCGTCGCCGAGAAGGCGCTCATCCGCAGCATCTTCACGAACTTCCCCGAGGACTTCCAGGCGGCCCTCAAGCCCCGCGCCGATCGCAAGGAGCCCCCGGTCGCCAAGATCCTGGACTTCGATCCGGAGACCCGGCAGTTCACCTACGACCCCAAGTATCCTTACAAGCGTCCGGATGGCCGCTACAACTCCAAGGAAGAGGGGCCGTACCGCTACACCTTCAAGGAGAAGGCCAAGGCTCACGTCTAGGCCACCAGAAGGCGAGCCCCCGCGTCCGCGCGGGGGCTCTTTTTTCGTCGTCTCCGGGCAGCGCCCATCCCTTCTTCACGCGTCCGCCGGTTAGGCGGACGGCCATTGACGACGCATTGCAGCTTTCCTAACCTGAAGCGACTCCCAGGACGGTGGGCACGAGGGGGCCAGGACCCTTTAGCTTCGCGCCCCTCCAAGAGCGACCTTCGTCTTGGCGAGTTTCCGAAGGAGGCTGCCTTGAAGCAAGTAGCGGCTGCCCTCGTCCTATCCCTGGCCCTCACCAGTCACGGCCCCCCGGGGACGAGCGACCCGGGAGCACCGGCTAAACAGCTCATGAGCCGCTACGCCGAGGCCTACGAGCAGGACCTCCGGACGATCACCAACATCGATTCGGGCACCGGGGACGCGGAAGGGAGCCGGGCGATGGCGGAGTTCGTCAAGGGCCACCTCGAGCCACTCGGAGCCCAGGTAGAGTTCCGGGAAAGCGACCGGGCCACCCACGTCATCGCGCGCTTCAAGGGCGAAGGCAGGCTCAAGCTGCTGCTCATCGCCCAGACGGACACGGTGTTCGCCCGGGGCGTGGCGGCACAACGTCCCTTCCACATCGACTCCCAGCGCCGGGGCTACGGTGCCGGGGTGGGCGACGGCAAGGCTGCGGTCCTCCAGGCGATCTACGCCATGAAGCTCCTGAAGGACCTGAACATCCGGAAGTACGGCGAGATCGTCCTGTACTTCGACGGCGAGGAGGAGACAGGCTCGGCGTTCTCGAACACCCTCCTCCAGGAACTCGCCCCCCAGGCGGACGCGGTGCTCGTCCTCGAGACGGGCCGACCCGACTGGGGCATCGTGACGCGGCGCAAGGGCCGGGCCCTCTATGAAATCAAGGTGACGGGCCGGTCGGGCCATGCGGGAAACGCGGCCCAGAGCTCGGCGAGCGCGGTCATGGAGCTCGGCTATCTCTTGACCAGGCTGCACCATCTGGCCAGCCCCTTGCCGAGGGAACCGCTCGCCTACACGCGCGAGAGCCTGGAAAAGCAGGGGATCCAGGACCACGGACAGTTCGTCCCTCCCAACACCATCAACGTGGGGGTGATCGAGACGCCCAACCGGAGCCTGAACGTCATCCCCGATCAGGCGGTGGCGCGCCTGGAGGTGCGGTGCTTCGACTCAAGCGAGCAGGAACGCCTGGATCGGGCGATCCGGGACCTGGCGAAGGATACGACGGTGGGCGGCACGACGGTGACGGTCAAGGGCGGCATCACGAAACGGCCCATGC
>DATNQJ010000479.1:0-9404 GCA_036704085.1 Stenomitos sp. | reverse complement strand
ATTGCTTCCCGATGGCGACCCTTTCCTTTCATCACCGAAAAGGAGCCCAAACCTTGTCTACGCTTCGACAGACTTCATTGATACGCCTTTCGGGTGCACTGCTGGCCCTCTCGGGACTGGTGGGCTGCGGCGCGGTGCCGGGCGCGAGCACCGGCACCGGCCTCACGCCGCCCGATGTGACCTGGCTGACGCCGGCGGTGGACACCTCGTCCGCCGAAGCCGCTCAGGTCCTCGTCAAGACCAAGGAAGGCCAGGCGGTCCGCTCGGTCCAGGGTCTCATGAAGATCCAGAGCATCGAGGGGCTCCCCGGCACCGGTGTGTACTCGGTGCCCGCGGGTTCGACGGTCGCCGAGACCGTGGCCAAGCTGCGCAAGGACCCGAACGTGGTCTACGCGGAGCCGAACTACCGCTATCACGCCCTGGAATACAACGCCAAGGCCACCGTCAACGACCCCAAGTTCAGCCAGCTGTGGGGCATCCAGAAGATCCAGGCGCCCGCGGCGTGGGACACGACCCAGGGGGATCCCAACGTCATCGTGGCCGTCGTGGACACGGGCGTCGACTACAACCACCCCGATCTCAAGGGCCAGGTCATCAAGGGCCCAGACTTCGGCAACAACGACAACGACCCCATGGACGACCAGGGCCACGGCAGCCACGTGGCGGGCACCATCGCGGCCATCGGCAACAACGGCACGGGCGTGGTCGGCATTGCCTACAAGACCAAGATCCTCGCCATCAAGGTGCTCGGCTCGGACGGCTCGGGCGACACCTCGAACATCGCCAAGGGCATCCTGAAGGCCGCCGAGATGGGCGCCAAGGTCATCAACATGAGCCTCGGCGGTCCCCAGCAGTCGCAGGCCCTCAAGGACGCCGTCGACCAGGTCACGGCCAAGGGCGTGCTCTGCGTGGTCGCCGCCGGTAACGACGGCAACTCCACGGCCAACTACCCCGCCGCCTACCCCAACGCCTTCTCCGTGGGCGCTACCGACCAGTCGGACAAGCGCACCAGCTTCTCGCAGTACGGCAGCACCCTCGACATCGCAGCCCCCGGCCTCAACATCCTCTCGACCACCGAGGGCGACTACAAACAGGAGTCGGGCACGAGCATGGCGAGCCCCCACGTCGCCGGCGCCGCGGCCCTCTTGCTCGCCAAGAACCCGCAGCTGACGCCGCAGCAGGTCCGCGACGCCCTGCAGAGCACGGGCGATCCCACCTCGGGCTTCTCGGGTGCGACCATCAAGCGGATCAACGTCGCCAAGGCGCTCGGCGCGGTGACCGGGACGGCCCCTTCGCCCGCACCGTCGACCCAGCCCTCGGAGCCCAGCACTCCGGCGGCCGACACCCAGGCTCCGAGCATGCCGAACGGCCTGAAGGCGCTCGCGGCGTCGGCGACCCAGGTCCAGATCGACTGGAACGAGGCGACCGATAACACGGGAGTGACCGGCTACAAGGTGTTCCGGAACGGCCAGCTCATCGGCACGACCACCTCGACGTCCTACCAGGACTCGAACCTGTCGCCGGGCCAGAGCTACGCCTACACGGTGGCGGCCTACGATGCGGCCGGTAACGTGTCCGCTCAGGCGACGCCGGCCAACGTGACGATGCCGAGCTCCAACTCGGAGCTGACCATCTCGAGCGTGGGCCTCAAGTCCCTGAGCCCGACGAGCGCGACCATCGGCTGGAGCACCAGCGTCGAGGCGACTTCGCGCGTTGACTACACCTCGAGTGCCATGTACTTCGCGGGCTACTGGCAGAACGTTCAGGATGCCGCCATGACGACGGCGCACGCGGTGACGCTGCCCGGCCTCCAGCCCGGCGGTATCTACTACCTGAAGGTCACGTCGGTGGACGCCCAGGGTAAGCGCGTGACGGCGGGTCTCTACGGCCTGCGCATGCCTCGCTAGGTACCAAGACTGAGGAGGCCGCCCCGTTCGGGGCGGCCTCTTTGGCGTTAGTAGAGGATCAGGATGCGCATCCGGTCGATGAACTTGTCCCTGCTGTTGGCCACCTTCAGCTTGGATCCGTCCTCGGCCGAGAAGATGAGGCGATCGCCCCCTTCGACCCGCAGGGGCTTCAGGATCATGGGCTTGGCGCCGACGCGCGGGTTGGGCTCATCCGGGTTGTAGGAGCGCACCCAGCGGGCGAAGCCGTCGCTGGCGACCTTCTCCGGATCGAAGGAGAGGCCGTCCAGGAGGTTGTGGGCCCCGTCGTCATACAGCGCGGGGGACATGCGGGGTTCGTAGTCGAGGTCGCGCGCGTCGATGACCAGACCCGTCACGTCCGGCTCGACGGGCTTGGGGGCGACGGCAGGAGGCTTGCTCTTGGGAGCCGGAGCCGCCATGGCGGGCATGGCCACCAGGCACAGCCCGAGCGAGAGTAGGGCGAACGGTCGCTGGCGCATGAAGTCTCCTTCGGATTAGGGGCGATCGCCGAGCTTGAGGCGCAGCGCTCGTTCCGTTTGACGCTGGGTGGGACGTAGCGGCAGCTTGGTCACTGCCTCGAGGTTTTCCCTGGCCTGGGAGCGGTTGCCCGCTTCGAGCAGGGCGCGCGCGCGGGCCAAGCCCTGATCGGCGCCGCGTTCGCCCCACTCGGCGAGCAGGGCCCGCGCCTTGGGGAGCCAGGCCGGGTCGGAAATCGCGACGAGGTTCAGCACCGCCCCGAAGTAATCCCCCTGGCCCTGCAGGCGATAGCTGTCCAGCACGAGCGTCTCGGCATCCGGTGCGGCGGCGGGCGGGGCGGTGGGGACGGGGGTCGGAGCTACGGTCGGCTGGGGCGTGGGGACCGGCGGCGCGACGGCCACCGGGGCGCTGCTGCGGGCCGTGAGCGTGGCGGCGAGCATTTGGCGATCGCCCGCGCGGAACACCGCCTGGATGGTGCCCTGGCCGGGTCCCTTCACCCGGAAGGTCCCGGGGGCGGAGCCGGCCTCGAAGACCCCACCGAACGTCCACTCGACCGCCTCCGGACGCAGGGAGGTCGTGGCGTCGTAGGCATAGACGAGCGCGCGGTGCTCGCTGCGATCGGAGACCACCGAGCCTGCCTCGAGGTCGCTCACCTGGAGGCCGAAGCGCATCGGCTGGTAGGCGCACCCGGAGAGCGCGAGGATCAAGACCAGGGATAGCCGCTTCATGGCGCCTCCTGCAAGGCGGGCTGGCGCTCCGTGAGGCTGTGATGCGCGTCGAGGGCGCTCACCAGGCCCACGCCGAGCCAGCTGATGACCATGCCCTGGAGGAGTTCGGCGGCGATCTGCTCGGGAGGCACGAAGCTGGACCCGCTGAAGAAGACGAGATGCTGGCCGAGGGCCAAGGCGGCGCCGAGGCCAACGGCGCTGCCGGCATAGGCCCAGCCCTTGGTGGTCTCACCCAGGTAGAGCTGGGCGCCGCCCGGCATGGCGAACGACAGGCCGATGCCGGCTGCCGTGGGCACCTGGGCCGTCACGACCAGGGGCTGCCCGTCTGGACCTAGCACGGGACGCGCCAAGGGGGCCGCCTCGGTCGCGAGCGGCGTCAGCACCATCATGGACGACAGCAAAAGCGCGGTACCACAACGCATGGCATTATGCTAGCCGCCTTTTGCGCCGCATGCAAGCGAAATTCGGCCCGGTTGCCCATCTGGCCAAGAGAGAAGCGCGTTTGCTACACTAGCGGTATGAGCGCACGGCCTCCCCAAGCAAGTACCGAGGGTTCGACCCGTCCGGCTCCCGCTCCGAAGCGGCGACGCTCGGGCTGGATCGTTGTGTTGCTGGGCGGCATGCTGGTCTCCTTCGGGATCGGGGCGGCCACCTGCCTCGGGCTGCGCCAGGCTGGCCTGTTGCCCACCGACGTCCCCCAGGCCGAGTCGATCGCCGAGTTGCCTGGGACGATCGCCGCGGCGACCCTGGCCCGCACCAACGTCCTGGTGCTCGGGAGCGATGTCGGCTACACCGGCAAGCGCAAGGACGCGGAGGCGCCGGTTCGCTCGGATACCATCATCGTGGCCTCGCTCGATCCGCAGTCGGGCCACGTCAACCTGCTGTCCGTCCCGCGCGACACCCGCGTGGAGATTCCGGGGCGCGCAGGCTTCGACAAGATCAACGCGGCCTTCGCCTATGGCGGCACCGAGTTGGCCCGCCAGACCGTCTCCCAGTTCCTGGGCGTGCCCATCGATCACTACGTGCGGCTAAAGCTGGACGGCCTGATGCAGATCGTGGACGTGCTCGGGGGGGTCGAGATCGACGTCGAGAAGAACATGCGCTACCGCGATCGCGCGGCGGGCCTCAAGATCGCCCTGAAAAAGGGCCCCCAGACCCTCACCGGGGAGCAGGCGCAGGAGTACGTCCGCTTCCGGCACGACGAGAACGGCGACATCGGGCGGGTCCAGCGTCAGCAGGCCTTCATCAAGGCGCTGGTCGCCAAGCTGCTCCAGCCGGCGACCCTCGTGAAGCTGCCCGCCATCCTGGAGGTGGTGCAGCAGAGCGTCGAGACGGATTTCTCGGCGGACGAGCTGCTGCGGATTGCCACGTGGGCCAAGGGCCTGAGCCCGGAGGCGCTCCACAGCGAGATGGTGCCCGGCGCTTTCTCCGGCAACAAGTTTCCGGTCAGCTACTGGCTGCCCGATCTCGAGGCGACCCGCGCGATGGCCCACCGGCTGTTGACCGACGGCACTGCCGTGGCCGGCGTGCCGCAGAGCAAGGGGCCGGTGGTGTCGGTGGATCCCAAGGTCAAGGCCGCCTCCCGGATCACGATTCTCAACGGGACGGCCCGGACGGGGCTCGCCAGCGAGGCCGCCCGGATCCTTCGCCAGGAGGGCTGGACGGTGTGGGTGGTCGGCAACTCCAACCGCCGGGACGTTGCGAGCACCGAAATCACCGTGACGCGGGGCGATGGAGCGTTGGCCCGGCCCCTCGCCCAGACGCTCGGCGTGACGGGATCCTCCGGCACCATGGCGGGCGACCCCTCGACGGACTACACGATTATCGTCGGGGAAGACTTCGCCGAGGCCCTGCGCCAGGACCGCCTCCCCACCCTGGCCCCGGGCACTCAGCCCAGCCCCGCCCTGTAGCCGCTGTCCCGGGCAGCCACATCCAATACCTGAAACCCCCAACACTCCGTTCGTGCTGAGCTAGGTCGAAGTACGAACGGTTCCTCCTGTGTCAGACCCATCGCAGGGCGTCCACTTCAACATACAGCGGGGCAGGCCCTTGAGCCTGCCCCGCTGAACCTTGCTGATGGTTCCCTAAGGCTGGAACTTCAGACCAATCGCCCGGTAGATGAGCTTGGCCACCAGGAAGTCCGGGCCGTGCAGGCTCGCGATGGGCGCGAGCTCGTTGACGTCCATGCCCACCACCTCGTGGTTGCCGAACAGCTCGGAGAGAACGAAGCATGCCTGCTGCCAGCTCAGGCCGCCCGGCTCCGGGGTGCCGGTCGAGGGCATGATCGAGGGATCCAGGCCGTCCACGTCGATGGTCAGGTAGACGTGGCGGGGGAGCTTGGCGATGGCCGCCCGCACCTGTGTTTGCCAGTCGCTCTCTGTCACCATGCGGCTGCCGCCCCAGACGACGCTCAGGTTCTGCTGCTCCTGGAGCCAGGTCCACTCCTCGGCGGAGAGGTTGCGGATGCCGACGCTCGTGACGTGCCGCAGGGGGTAGTCCAGCGCGCGGCGGATGGCGCAGGCATGGGAGTTGGGGTTGTCGTCGTATTCGGCGCGCAGATCGGCGTGCGCGTCGATCTGCAGGATGCCGAGCTCCGGGTACTTGGCCAGGTAGTGGGGCACCACGGGCGGCATCACGGAGTGATCGCCGCCGATGAGGATCGGGAACTTGTCGTCGGCGAGCAGCCTGGGCAACACGCGATCGACGGTCGCCTTGACCTCCTCGAAGGATCCGAGGGGCCGAGCGATCCGCTCGGGCTCGACCGTCGCGATGCCCACGTCGCAGGGGCTCCAGCCCAGCTCATGGTCGAACAGCTCAACCTGCTGCGAGGCCTCGAGGACAGCGGCGGGACCTTCCGAGGTGCCGTGGCCGTAGGAGACGGCCCCCTCGAAGGGCGTCGTGAAGACGGCGGCCTTGGCGTGGCGATAGTCGCTCTGGTCCTCGGGCAGGCCGTAGAAGACGGTGGAGAGATCGGTTGAAACGGTCATGGGGCTTCCTTCTTCGGGGACGGACAATCACCCCCAGTGTACCATCCCCTGCCCGAGCGCCCAATCCGGATCGGAAAGCCGGCGTAAAAATGGCCCCCCGGAGGCCGGGGAGCCGGGTTTAGCCTTCTTCTGGTATCTCGAGCCGGTCCTTGAGCGCCTTGCCTGCAGTGAAACAGGGGATGCGCTTGGCCGCGATGGTGATGTTCTCGCCGGTGCGCGGGTTGCGTCCCTCGCGCTCGGCACGTTCGCGGACCGCGAAGGTCCCGAACCCGATGATGGTCACCTTCTCGTTGTTCTCGAGCGCCTCGCTGATGGACTCGAGGGCCGCATTGACCACGGCTTCGGCCGTCTTTCTCGGGGCGTGAGTGCGTTCGGCCACTGCCTGGACCAGATCGTCCTTGTTCAACCCCCTCACCGCCTTTCTCGCCGCGCCACGACGGGCGCGTGGGTCTGTGCGTGTTCAGGACCGATATAGCACACTGGAGTCGGAGTGTCACCGTAAGAGCAAGGTTTTGACCGGGGCCGGGTCCGGAGGGGGGCGAGCTTTCTTGCTTCGACGCCGGATCCAGTAGTAGAATGAGGGTTACCCTTCTATCGGCTCGCAGGTAGCCGACACCCCGTTGAAGCCGGCTGCACAGTAACAAGGACACCTCGGACAGTGGAAGCGACGCGGATCAATCAAGCGGATGAGGCGGCCCGGCACGCCTCGCGGCGGCGTTCGGGGATGCTCATCGTCATCTCGGGCCCCTCGGGCGTCGGCAAGGGCACGCTCGTCAAGGAGCTGCACCGCGACATGCCCGAGCTGCGCCTGTCGGTGTCGGTCACCACGCGCCAGCCCCGGCCCGGCGAGATCGACGGGACGCATTACTTCTTCCGCACCGAAGAGGCCTTCCAGCAGATGGTCGAACAGGGCGACCTGCTCGAGTACTCGCAGTTCGTCAACGGCCTCTTCTACGGCACGCCGCGCGACTACGTCGAGCAGATGATCTCCGAGGGCCACGACGTGCTGCTCGAGATCGACGTGAAGGGCGCGATCCAGGTCAAGGAGCGCTGGCCCCACGGCGTCTACATCTTCATCCTGCCGCCGACCCTCGAGGCCTTGGAGCAACGCCTGCGCAAGCGCCAGACCGAGGCGGCCGAGGCCATCCGTCAGCGCCTGTCGGTGGCGGTCGACGAGCTCAACTTCTTGCCGCTCTACGATTACCAGGTGGTCAACGACGACCTGACGAAGGCGGCCAACAAACTTCAGGCGATCATTACCGCGGAGCGCTGCCGGATCAGCCGGCACCTGCCCCACTAGCAAGAAAGGTGAACGATGCACAGCGAACTGTTGGCCCATAACGAGAACAAGTACGAGCTGGTCCTCAAGGTCGCCCGCCGTGCCAAGCTGCTCAAGGACGACATCCAGCGCGACGGCTCCATCGAGGTCAACAAGCCGATTCCCCTGGCGATCAACGAGCTCCTCGAGGAGTCGCGCCAGGGCGAGGATCAGGCCGAGTCCCAGCAGTAACGCCCATGCCCGTCCTACTCTTAGGGGTCTCGGGCGGGATCGCGGTCTATAAAGCCGTCGAGCTGACCTCCTGGCTGCGCAAGCGCGGCTGGGAGGTTCGCGTCATCATGACGGAGAACGCCACCCGGTTCGTCACGCCCCTCACCTTCCAGACCATGTCGCGCCATGCGGTGCATGTCGACCCCTTCGTCGAGGGGGAGGCGGGCGTCGAGCACATCGACCTCGCGCGCGGCTGCGACCTGGTGGCCGTGGTGCCCGCGACCGCCAACCTGCTCGCCAAGTACGCCCACGGCCTCGCAGACGACCTGCTGACGACGACGCTGCTGGCCACGCGGGCGCCGGTCATGGTGGCGCCCGCCATGAACACGGCCATGTGGGAGCACCCGGCGACCCAGGCGAACCTCGCAATCCTCCAGGCCCGCGGCGTGGAGGTCGTCATGCCCCAGGCGGCGGGCGAACTCGCCTGCGGCGAGGAAGGGGCGGGCAAGCTCGCCGAGGTGACGGCCATCGCCGAGGCCCTTGAACGGCGCCATCGCCTCGCGGGATCCCTGTATGGCGTGCGGGTGCTCGTCACGGCGGGCGGCACGCGCGAGCCCATCGACCCGGTGCGCTACATCGGCAACCGCTCGAGTGGCAAGATGGGCCATGCCCTCGCCGAGGCTGCCGCCGCGCGGGGGGCCGAGGTCACGCTGGTCACGAGCGCCTCCTTGCCCATCCCTGCGGGCGTCGAGGGGGTGCGCGTCCAGACGGCCGCCGAGATGGAGGCCGCCGTCTCCGGTCGCTTCGGGGCCGCCGATGTGCTGGTGATGGCCGCGGCGGTGGCGGATTACCGTCCTGTGCAGGCCGCGGATCGCAAGATCAAGAAGGGGCAGGGGCCCATGGTGCTCGAGCTCGAGCGGACGGTGGACGTGCTCGCCTCCTTGGCACCCCACAAGCGCGCCGACCAGTTCGTCGTCGGCTTTGCGGCCGAGACGAACGACGTCCTCGGCTATGCGGAGGGCAAGCTCCAGAAGAAGGGCCTGGATCTCATCGTCGCCAATGACGTCTCACGGGCGGACATCGGCTTCGAGGCCGACCAGAATGCCGTGACGGTGCTCGGCGCCACGGGAGTCGTCGCCGAGGTGCCGCGCATGCCGAAGCGCCAGGTGGCCGACCGGATCTGGGATCTGGTGGTCGAGCGGCGCCAACGCCCATGACGCCGGACGCCCCGGACATCCTCTTTGCCGACGTCCTGATCGACTCCCTGCCGGTCGCGCAGCAGCGCCCCTATACCTACCGGGTGCCCCCTTCCCTGCGCGATCGCATCGGCATCGGCTCGGCGGTAGTGGTGCCGTTCGGGGCCCGGGCGCGGGCGAGCGGTTACGTGGTCGCGTTGCCGGCCAAGGAGCCGGCAGCCCCGACGCGCGAGATCCGCGAGGTGCTCGGTGAGTCGGTCGTGCCTCCGGCGCTCCAGCGGCTTTTTGCATGGCTTGCGGAGTACTACTGCTGCACGCTCGCACAGGTCTACCAGATGGCCCTCCCCAAGGGGACCATGCGGGGCGAGGCCCGCGAGAAGACCCAGCTGGTCGTGACCATGCAGGGCGGCCTCGCGGCGGATCTCTCCAAGCGCCAGATGCAAGTGCTGGGGGTCCTGGCCGCCGCCGGCGGTCAAATGACGCTCGCGGAGCTGGTTCGCTCGGCCCAGACGACGCCCTCCTTGCTGCGTGGGCTCGAGGCCCGGGGGGCGGTCTCCATCGCCTCCCAGCGCATCCGTCGGGCCCCCGAGCTCCCGCAGGCG
>DATNQJ010000478.1:0-7412 GCA_036704085.1 Stenomitos sp. | reverse complement strand
CAGGAGTTGATGGGGCTTCGCCAACTCTATCCCCCGTCAGGGGGATTAACGCCCCCCCTAGCAGGGGGGGATGGGGGGGTAGATCCGCAACCCCTTCCCCTGCACCCCTACTCGTCCCCGAGATCTTCCGGCTTGAGATTGGACAGGTGGCTGTCCAGCAGCGCCTTGTCGACCTTGAAGTACTCCAGGAACCGGGGCGTCGTCTTGATCACGTAGGAGCGGCCCTGCGGCTCCTTGTCGATCAGCTTGTGCTCCTGCAGCTCCTTGATGTGGTCGTAAGCCGTCGAGCCGCGCAGGGCGATGAGATCCGTCTGGACGATCGGCTGCTTGGCCGCAATCAAAGAGAGCGTCCGCAACGCGCCCTGCGAGAGCTCCATGGGTACGATCTGCTCGACGACCTTGGCGTAGGCCGTCTTTACCGCGATGATGTAGCCCGACTCCGTCTCGTCGATCTCGAGGGCCGAGTTGAGGCGGCCTGCGTAGTCGGCAATCAGGAGATCGAGCGCGCTCTTCACCTTCCGCTTGCCCTCGTTGGTCAGCTCGGCGATCTCGTCGAGCGTCAGGGGCTTGGCGGTGGCGAACAGAGCTGCTTCGACGTGCGGCTTGAGGTCTTCGGCGGTGAGCTCGACGTAGGTTTTACGCCGCGCGGTCTTGGCCATGGGATTGGAGGTCCTCCGGGATGATCATGACTTCCTCGTAAAAGTCGGCTTGGTGGAGCGTGATCTTACCACGCGAATCGAGGAACAGCAGCGCGAGGAACGCTCCGCGCGAATCCGGGCACTGCGCGAGCACGCCGGTCAGGGTCAAGGTGCCCGTTCCGGTAAGCCACTCGCTCAAGAGGAGGGACAGGCGGTCGATGTCGCCCTCGACGTCCTCCTCGTGGGTCATGTTGATGACCGTCTGACGGTTTTCCTCGGGGCTGGGGCTCCGGCGGCGCATGGCGTTGTCCATCTGCAACGCGCCTTCCCGCTCGAGCTCTTCCAAGCGCTGCAGCTCGGCGATCAGCTCGACCAGGGTCGTGGGGCGGACGCGCTTCTGCTTGGCGCTGGTACGGCGGGCGATCGCCCGGTCCAGCACGCTCAGGGTCGGCCGCACCACCAGGGTGTCCGTCTCCTCGTCGACCTCGTAGTCCACGTCGTCGCCGTCCAGGATGGCCTGCTCCTCTTCCTCCAGGGCCTCGCTCTTGAGGCGCAGGAGCACGGCCGCATAGAACAGGGCCCGGCCGGAGAGGCGCAGGTCGGTCTCCTTGGTCACGTCCAGCGTGAGCAGGTACTTGTCCGTCACCTCGACGACGTCGATGTGCCAGGGGTCGATCTGGCCCGCCTTGGCGAGGTCCACCAGGATGTCGATGCCCTTGTTGCCCGTGGCGATCTCGTCGAAGATGCTCACCTCAGGGACGACAACCGCTTCTTCCATGGAGCCCTCCCTTCCCTAGTTGGCCCACTTGACGCCGAGCACGCGGGTGACGCCGTCGGTCCGGGCCGAGATGCCGATGGTCTGGTCCGAGCGCTCGAGCATCGGGCGCCGGTGGGAGATGACGATGCACTGGGCATGCGAGGTCTGCTTCTTCACCATGACGGCGAGCCGCTCCGCGTTGACGCCGTCCAGGGCCGCGTCCACCTCGTCGAAGGCGTAGAAGGGCGCCGGCATGTAGCGCTGGAAGGAGAAGAGGAACGCGAGGGCCGTCAGGGACTTCTCGCCGCCGCTCATGGCTTCCAGGCGCTGCATCCGCTTGTCCTTGGGCTGCGCGCGGATGATGAGGCCGCCGCTGAAGGGATCCTCGGGGTTCTCGAGCTTCAGCTCGCCCGTGCCCGCCGCGAGTTCGGCGAAGATCTCGGAGAAGTTGCCGGCCATCTGGTCGTAGGCCTTCATGAAGCTCGCCTTCTTCTGGGCGGCGATCTCGTCGATGCGCGTCAGGATGGTCAGGCGCTCCTCACGGAGCTTGGTGACCTTCTCCTGGAGGTCCGCCTGTCGGGCGGCCTCGCGGTCGAAGGCCTCGATGGCGAGCATGTTGACGGGCTCCATCTCGCGCATCTTGACCTCGAGCCGGGTGATCTGGCGCCGCAGCTCCTCGGTGGACTGCTCGGCGGGAGGCTCGGTGGGAGGCTCGATCTGCTGGAGCCAGAGCTCGTCCTCCATGGCCTGGAGCTGGGGCTTGAGGGTGTCGATTTGCTCGCGGGTGGCCAGGACGCCTTCGAGCAGCCGCTCCAGCTCACGCTCGCGCTCGGCGACCTTGCGCTCGGCCGCACGGACCTCCTCGCCCTTCTTCTCGCGGTCGAGGACCAAGCTGCCGATGCGATCGCGCAGGGCGTCACGCTGGCGCTCCAGGGCGCCGAGCTTGTCATGGCAGGCGGCCATGGTTGCTTCGCAGTTGGCCATCTTCTGGGCGATGCCGTCCAGCTCCTCGGCCCGGCGGTCGAGCTCGGTCTGGACCTGGGCGATCGCCTCGTGGCTGTTGGTGGCCTCGAGCTCGACGCCCTTGAGCTCGTGGACCGTGTTGTTGATGAGCCCTTCGAGCCGCTTGACGTTGAAGTCGTGGCTGTCGACCAGACTCGAGAGCTCGGAAACCCGCTCGTTGTCGAGCTGCTCGTCGATGTCCGAGATCTCGAGCTCCAGCTGGTTCTGCCGGTCCTCGAGCAGGATGAGCTGGCTCTGGAAGCTCTCCAGGCGCTCCTCGATGCCGTCCGCTTCCGACTCCTCGATGGAGATCTGCGACTCCAGGTTGACGATCTGGTCGCGCAGGGCCTGGATGCGGCGGGTGCGATCCTGGAGCTCGAACTGCTTGGCGCGGATCTGGTCCTGGCAGTAGCTCTTCTGCTCCTTGGCCTTCTCCGCGTCGGCCGAGATGGCCTCCATGACGGCCTTCTGCTCGGCGAGCTTGGAGAGCGCGCGGTCGAAGGCGAGCTTCGCGTCCTCGAGCTCCTTGGCCAAGGTTGCGGTGAAGCGTACGCCGGAGCCCTTGCCGTCCGAGCCACCCGTCATCGCGCCCGAGCGCTCGAGCAGTTCGCCGTCGAGGGTAACCATGCGGTACTTGCCGATGTGCGGCCGCGCGTAGTCGATGTGGTGGACGACGAGCGTCTCGCCGAAGGCGAAGTGGAAGGCCGCGGCGTACTGGGGGTCGAACTCGACCAGGTTGACCGCGTACCCGATGAAGCCTTCCTGGCCGGAGGGCATCAGGCGGCGGGGCGGGTTCAGCTTGTTCAGGGGCAGGAAGGTGGCGCGGCCGGCGCGCTTGGACTTCAGGATGTCGATGCCGCGCGCGGCCACCGAGTCGTCGTCGACGACGATGTTGCGGAGCTTGGCGCCCGCGGCGATTTCCAGGGCGTAGGCGTACTCGTCGGGAGCCGCGCCCAGCTGGGCGAGGGTGCCGTGCACGCCCTTGAGGCCCGCGTGGAGGACCGTCTCGACGGCCCGTCCGAAGGCCGAGTCGCCCGCGGCCTTGTAGGCGGCGTCCGCCCGGTAGTAGGCGTCGCGGGCGCGGTTGGCGAGGTTGTCGAGGTTCTGGACCTCGGCCTGGGCCTGGGCGTAGCGCCCCGCGATGTGCTCGCGCTCCTTGTCGTAGTCCGCGATGCTCTGCTGGAAGTCGTTGATCTCGCCTTGAATGTCCGCGGCTTCTTTTTCGAGGCCCTTGACGGCGCCCTTGTGGGTCTTGAGCTCGGCCTTCCAGGCCGTCAGCTTGTCGGCGGAGCGGTGGGAGGCGTCCTCGATGCGGACCTTCTCGCGCCACAGCTCGTTGTACTTGTCCTTGACCTCGTTGAGCTCCTTGCGAAGCTCGGTGCCCTTCTTGGCGACTTCCTCGTTGGCGGAGTAGAGCGCGGAGAGCTCCTGGTTGGCCTTCTGCCAGGTCTCCTGGACGACGACCAGATCCTCGTTGTACCGCTTTTGGCGATCCTTGGCGTCCTGCTCCTTGATCTGGAGGTCTTCGAGCTTGGCCTTGTGGCGCTCGATGGTCTCGAGATCCCGCTGGTTGAGTCGCTTGAGGTCGTAGCTCTGCTGGTCGAGGTAGCTGCGGGCGCTCCGCTCGCGCTCGATCTGGCCCTTGGTCTCCTCGAGCTGGGTCTGGAGGCCCAGGAGCTCGCCTTCGCCCTTCTGCTGGATCTGGTGCGAGAGCTCGTCGTACTCGACCTGGCGGGCGGCGACGACGGTCTTGGCCTCGTCGATGGTGGTCTGGATGGTGCCCTGGCGCTCGTCGGCGGCATGGACGACGTCCGCGAGGCCCGCGATCTTCTGGCGCAGGTCCCAGACCGCCGAGAGCTTGGTGAGGGCCTCGAGGCGATCGCGCTCGGTGCGCAGGTTCTGGTACTTGAGGGCGTGGTCGCGCTCGGTCTGGAGCTGGATGAGGCGCTCGGCGATCTCGTTGAGGATGAGGGCGCTCTTGTCCTCTTGCTCGTTGACCTTGTCGAGCTCCTTGGTGGCCTGGGCGACGCGCGCGTCGAACTCGGCGACCCCCGCGATCTCGTCGATGATCTTGCGTCGCTCGGTGGGGGTCATGGTGACGATGCGGGTCACGTCCCCCTGCATGACGACGTTGTAGCCGTTGGGGCTGACATTGTGCATGGCGAGCACGTCGTGCAGCTCGGTCAGGGTGCAGGCCTTGCCGTTGAGGTAGTAGGTGCTCTGGTAGCCGCTGTCGGTCTCCTTGAGTCGGCGGCTGACCTCGATGGTCTGGTCGCCCTCGGTGCCGCCGAAGCGGATGGTGACCTTGGCCTCGCGGCGGTCGTTGTTGATGTTGATGAGGTCGGTGAGCTTCTCGGCGCGCATGGTGCGCGAGTTGGAGAGCCCCAGGCAGAAGAGAACCGAGTCGATGATGTTGCTCTTGCCCGAGCCGTTGGGGCCGCTGATGGCCGTGAAGCCGTCCAAGAAGGGGATCTTGGTCGGCTTGCCGAAGCTCTTGAAGTTGTCGATCTCGATTTCCTTGATCCGCATCTACACCCTCGGGATCGCCCCGAAATCCGCCCCCTGGCCAGATCTCGACGGAGCCCAATGTAACATAATAGCCGCTAGATGGCTGTGGCGTGGCGCACCGGTACGAAACTTTACAAAGGAAGCCAGTGGAACCCCGCCTGACCGGGGGCAAGTCGACCGCCTCCAAAACAACCTAACGGATTATTAATGTCTTACTCACAAAATTTACATCTTATTTTTTAAACGTTCGTTTCCTCAGACATAAACTTTCCTTAAATTTTGATCCGTACGCTAAAGACATCGGTTGCACAAATTACGATCAAGTTTTTACTTATCAGGAGGATACGAATGAAAGCTCTTTCTCTGCTCGTGTTGGGTGCCGTCATGTCGGTGGCGGGTTGCGGCGTCAGCCCCGCTCTCCAGGCTCCTGCCCAGTTCGGCAGCGCTCACCTGGTCGTGAAGACGGCTGAGGCCCGCAGCGTCCAGTACAACAAGGATGATATCAAGTCCATCACCGTCACCGTGACCAACGAGGACACCCACACGGTCGCCAAGAGCGTGATCTTCAAGGGTACGGACCTGTCCAACCACATGAACGGTAACGACTTCGGCTTCAACGTGACGGGCCTGACGATCGGCACCAACTACAAGGCGACGGTGGATGCCTTCGCGAACGACAATGGCACGGGCGCCATCTCGACCGCTGCCGTCACGTCTGACGTCTTCAACGCGGCCGATACCAACACGATCGATGTGACCTTCACGTCGACCCTGAAGCTGATGGCCACCCCGACGGGCGGTACCAACAACTCGAGCGTCAGCATCGTGAATGCGACGGAAGCCGAAGTTGCCATCAACTAGTCCATGAGCCGGTCCTTCCCCTGGGCCCACGAGGCTCGGGGGAGGGAGTTTTCAATAGGTCTTAATAGGATCGAGCACGCATGAGATCACTCCTCTTCTTCACCCTCTCCGCCCAGATCCTGTCCGGCTGCGGGCAGAAGTCGGGGACAGAGTCGAGCACGCCTGATTATGGCGGCGTTCACGTCGTCTCCCCGGTGAATGATGCCCGGAAGGCGCAGTACACGGCGGTGGACATCAAGGGAATCCGCGTCTCGGTCTCGAGTGGCGGGGTTCTCCTGAAGACTCAGGACTTCACGGAGGATCTCCGGCCCTCGCATCTCAGCTCCGGGAGCTTTACCTGCGAGATCCGGAACATGGTGGCCGGACCCTCCTACCGGGTTAAGCTCGAGGCCTTTTCAGACCGTCCCTTCGCCACTTTGATCGGCACCTCGACCTCGGACGAGTTCTCGGTCTCGGCCCACCAGATCAAGTCGCTCGTGTTGCGACAGATCCAACTGAGCGAGACGTCCGAAGGCCTCGGGACGGGGTCTGTCTCGCTTGAGGAGCCACAGGAAACCGGATTGGAGATCAGGTAGCCATGTTCATCAAACGAAACGCACGGATGCTATGCCACGCCCGGCTCTTGGGTGGCCTGGTGCTCGCCGGCGCCCTGCCGCTGGGATGTGCGCGGCTTGCCACCCCCCTTCCGGCTGCAGATGTCGGGACGGCCGTGATCATGTACGACCCGGGCCGCCAGGTCCAATACAAGGCGACGGCCATCGACTCCATGGATCTGACCTTGAAGTCGCGGACCTCTGGCCAGGTCTACACCAAACAATTCGCGCCGCCGACGATTGTCAACGGGATCTTCACCTTCAAGGCCTCCGGCTTGCCGCTCGGTACCTATGATGCCACCCTCTCGGCCAACGTGGGGACGAAGAACGTGACGGCTCAGAGTGCCACGGCCTCCTTCCTGATCACGGCGAACAGCCAGACCCCCGTCACGTTTTCCAACCTCAAACTCGCCGCATCCCCAGTGGGTTCCTGGCAGATCACCGTGACGCCGGATTTCACGGCCCTCAGCGGTGGTGGCTGGAAGGCGACCAATTTCGAGTACAGGCTGGCGAAAGTTGATGGGACGGTGACCGCGTCCCAGTCCTTCACGGTCTCGAAGACGACGTCGGATGCTCGGACGTGGGCGAACGTCATCGCGTTCCCTGCCGGGAAACTCAGCACCACCTCCATCTTGGTGACGGCGACGAGCGGAGCTACGACGAAGAAGGCGACCGCGTCGGTAACGGCGACGATGAGCGAGAACCAGACCGCGGTTTCGTCGATCACCGTTCAGTTCAAGTAAAGGAGAGGACATCCGATGATCCGATTCGCCCTGGTCTTGGCCGCCCTTTGCCTCCTCGCAGGCTGCGGCGGCACGGGCACCACCCAGGCCATTCCGAGCCCGGAGCCCACGATCGACATCTTCTAAACGAACGCCGCTCGGTAGCGGGCGGAATCCGAGGTATTACGATCGGGCGTCCATACAATGGCGATGCGATGGGCCTAGCGGAGGCCAGTATGCTCGCGCACGAAGGCAATGACGCCCTCCTCGGTCCAACCCGGGGCGCTGCAGCCTTCCAGAAAATCAGCCAAAGTATCGTTTTGACAGGTCA
>DATNQJ010000477.1:0-4935 GCA_036704085.1 Stenomitos sp. | reverse complement strand
GTCCTCAGGACCGCTGCCCGCAAGTGGCGCCCCGCCATCCACGCGGTGGTCGGCGGAGAGCCCATCGAGCCCCAGCTCAAGTTCATCGAGAAGGGCGTGGCGGTCCTGGTCGGGACGCCCGGCCGGGTCCTCGATCTCATGCGGCGCCAGGCGATCGTCCTCAAGCACGTCCAGGCCGTGGTGCTCGACGAGGCCGACGAGATGCTCCTGAGGGGCTTCAAGCCGGACCTCGACGCCATCCTCGCCCACCTGCCCACCGAGCGCCAGACGATCCTGGTCTCCGCGACGGTCGGCTCCGAGGTGCGCGCCTATGCCGCCAAGACCCTCCGGGCGCCTCAGGAGGTCGGCATGGGCGAGGCGAAGGCGGCCGCTACCCTCGCGCACCACCTCGTCATGGCCCCCCGTTCGGGCAAGGGCCCCATCCTCGAGCACCTACTCAGGGAGCATGCCGAGCAGGCCATCGTCTTCGTGCACAAGATCGAGGAGACCAAGCGCCTGGCCATGCGCCTTCGGTACGCGGGCATCGAGGCCGCCTACCTGAGCGGCGACCTGCCGCAGGAGAACCGCAAGGAGACCATGGAGCGCTTCCGCAAGGGGGTGTACCGGGTGCTCGTCGCGACGGACGTGGCCTCGCGTGGTCTCGATATTCCGGAGGTGGGGCTGGTCGTCAACTACTCGGTCCCGCCCAGCGCCGATCAGTACATCCACCGGGCGGGCCGCACTGGCCGAGCCGGGCGCCAGGGCCGGGTGGTGACCCTCTCGTATCGGGAGGAGGCGGAGGATCTCAAGCGCCTGCGCCAAACCGTCGCCCTGGAGGTCCTCAAGGTCGTTCCCAAGGCCCCCAAGACCCCGCCCGAGGCTTGGCGCCCGCCGCTCGAGGAAGCGATGCCGCAAGCCCCGGGGGCCCGCGCCAAGCGTCCGCCCAAGATCCAGAAGCACCTGGGCTGGTTCGAGGATCGCCCCCTCGACGAGCGTCGCTCGCGCCCCTCCGCGCCGACGCAGCCGCGCTCCCGCTCGGGCAAGCGGCCCCGTTAAGAAGCCCTTCCGAAACTCGGGCAGGAAAAGCGTCGATAAGGAGGTATGCACCACCGTCTCCTCCTCCTGATGCTCATGGCGGCCCCTCTGGTGGGCTGCCAGACTCCGCTGCGCCCCTGGTCACCGGACACCGCCGCGCTCTTGGCCACCTCCCGGGCCGGAGCGGCGCGCCTCATCGTCTCGGCGCCCGGGCTCTCCGAGGCCGCCCTGACGACCCTCGCGACCCGGCATCGCCTGCGCCTGGTCGCGCATCTCGACCCGCTGGGCTGTGCGGTCATGGGCCTCGCCGGGGCCGATGCGGCGGACCTCGAGCAGTTGCAGCGGGAGCCCGCCGTCCGCTACGTCGAGCGGGACGTCGCCGGCACGTTCTCGGATACCGGTCGCCTGAAGACCGAGGGGCCTTCGGATCCCCTGTACGCGGACCAGTGGGACATGCAGCGCATGCACGCTCCCGAGGCGTGGGAGGTGCGGGACGGGTCCGACCACACGATCGTCGCCTTGCTGGATACCGGCATCGATCGAGACCACCCCGAGCTTGCCTCCAAGCTGGTCGAGGGCCTGAACGTGCCATCCCCTCAGGACCCGCCCGAGGACGATCTGGGCCACGGGACGGCGACGGCCGGGATCGTGGGGGCGGTCGCGAACAACGGGACCGGCCTGGTCGGCGTCGCCCCGCGTGCCCTCCTGATGCCCGTCAAGGTCAACGTCCCGCACACGGGCTCGGTGCGGGCGGCCGATGCGGCCTCCGGGCTCGTCTGGGCGGTCGATCACGGCGCGAACGTCGTCAACATGAGCCTGGGCTTCACCGAGGGCGAGGACGGCCTCACCTCCGACGGTCTCAAGACCTTGCGCTCGGCAGTCGCCTATGCCCTCGACAAGGGGGTCATGGTGGTCTGTGCGGCGGGAAACATCGCCAGCCGTCCCGTCACGAGCTATCCGGCCGCTTGGGCAGGATCCGAGGGCTTCGAAGGGTTGCTCGCGGTGGGCGCCACCGACCGCGCGGATCGCCGCGCCGCCTATTCCAACTACGGCCCCTGGCTCTCCGTGGTGGCCCCCGCCGATGACATCCCCGCCCTCTCCATCGGGGGGTACGGTCGTTTCGGCGGGACCTCGGCGGCCGCCCCGCACGTGAGCGGCCTTGCGGCCTTGCTCGTCACGCCGAGCCGCCCGCCGTCCCTCAAGACGCTGTGCAGCTGGATCGTCGGAACGGCCCGGGACGTGGGCCCCGCGGGCCGGGATGCCCAGTACGGCGCCGGGGTGGTGGACGCCCTGGCGGCCGTCCAGGCCAGCACGCGCTGAAGCCTTTTCGACCAAGAATGAGCGCCCAGGGCCAACGTGCCCCCAGGCGCCACCGGACTCAGCGATCCCGACGCAGGGCATCCAGCCCTGTTTTCCCGACTGGGGCTTGCCACTGGTACAGGTGGGGCTTACCGAGACGGTCAATGTAGATGATCGTGCGCGGGCTCTTATCCAAGAGGGCGGCAGTCGAGAGGGTGAGTTGGCTACCCTTGGGCGCGTTTTGCATGGCGGCTACGAAGTCTGCGGCGCGCGTGCCGTTATCATCCTGTTGGACGAGGGTCAGGTTGTTGAGCTGATCAATCGAGGCCTGTCCATCGACGGCGTAGTGATCGATCCCGTTGAACTGGACGATGGTGCCGCTGAAGTGAGTGGCGAAACGGTCCACGATGACCATCAAATCATTGGCCTCGTGGAAGGTCGTACCGGAGGCGTTCGCCGCGTAGTTCACCTGAGCCATGTAGAAGGATCGCGTGGTGAGGTCCCAGACCAGTTGATAGGGGACCTCGACGTAGTGCTTGAGCAGCGCGAGGGGATCGTCGACGAGCCGAATGGCGAGGTTGTTGATCTGCTGGACGTTGACGCTGCCGTCGCCGGTCATCGACACCGACATGTCATAGATGGCATTGCCTTGCTGAAAGACCAGTCCGGTGTCCGCTGGGCCGGGGGGGATGACCCGAGCTTCGCTGTTGGCCATCCATGTGGGCTTGCTGCTGGTTTGCTGAAAGGCGGTGCCTACCGTGTCGGGGGAAGTGCCGCAGCCGCTGCCGGCGGCCATGGCCGCCAACAGGAGGGCGCTCCAGAACGTTGCACGAGTCATCGGTCTTTCTCCTCCCTCTCTGAGGGTTGAGGGTTCGTTTGGTCTTCAACCTCTCAACCGTGCCTTGAGAATGAGGGAACACGCGCTGACCGAGGAATGATCGTTCGGACCAAAGTTTTGGCCAGGGGCCGCGTCGGATCGGGTCTGGTGCACCTACTTTGCCGGATGCCGGGCAATCGGCCTGGTTTCCGCTCGGCCTGCAGGCTCGCTTGGATGGGTTTGTGGCGTCCCTGGTTCAGGCCGGATCGAGGGCAGACGAGGATCTTCATGATAATCGGACGATAGGCCGTAGGGCGATTGGGGGCTACCCTTATCCCATTCTTGACCGGTCAAGGGACCGGATCGTTTTGAGAAGGAGAAGATGGTGCCATGAAGCTTTCACACGTGATGGGCATCCTGGTGTTCGTGCCCTCGATGGCCGGCTGTGCCACTCTACCGACCCAGGGGGTCGACGTTCAATCCTATAAGAGCAGCAGCCCGAAAATCACTATCTATCAGTCCAATGCGGCCGCCGCGGCCGTCTATGCCAACGGTGGCGCGGGCGGCTACGCCGGCAGTGGCGGTGCCGGCGGCGCTGGTGGTAACGGCGGCAATGGCGGTTACGGTGGCTCGGGCGGCTACGGCGGCTACGGCGGCTACGGTGCCTACTACGGCTACGGGGGTTACGGCGGTGCGGGTGGCGCCGGCGGCGCGGGCGGCAGCGCCGACGGAGGCGCGGGCGGCACGGGGGGCGCTGGGGGATCGGGTGGCAACGCCAACGGAGGCGCTGGCGGTTACGTGGCGATCGCGCTCAGCCAGAGCAACAACATGTACGTCGACGAACCTGCCTACGGCGACTCCGCGAAGAGCCCCCTCGCGGTCCGCAAGTAGCGACCAATGGGGACCAGGCGCCGGCGGCTGCCCTAGCCGCCGGCGCCACCGCCTTTCGGGCCTTGCCTTCTCCCGGCTAATTCAAGAGCTCTTCGAGCACGCAGGCGAGGCCGTCCTCGCTGACGGGCTTCGTCACGCGATCGGCCCGCTCCTTGACCGCCCGGGGGGCATTGCCCATGGCCACCCCGAGCCCCGCGTACTGCAGCATGTCCAGGTCGTTCATGCCGTCGCCGAAGGCCACGATCTCGGCCGGCTGGATCCCCATCCGCCGGGCCACGTGATCGAGCGCCGCGCTCTTCGAGACGGTCGGGTTCGCGATCTCGATGAAGACGGGCAGGGACTCGGTCACGTAGAGGCGATCGCCGAACTGCTCCTGAAGCCCCGGCAGCCAGCGCTGGACGTCCTCGACCGATCCGATGGCCACGATCTTGGTGGGCTCCCCGGTGAGCCCGGAGGCCAGGGAGGGCACCACGCGCGGCTCGACCTTCGCGATGCTGCAGTACAGCTCCGACTCGGGGGTCACGCGCTCGATGAGCAGCTCGTCGTCGACGTAGAGGTTCACGTGCAGCTTGGTGGCGAACAGGGCCTCGAGCGCCTCGTGGGCGAGATCCATCGGGATGGTGCGGTGCCAGAGCTCCTCCTGGGTCTGGTGATCCCGGATGAGCGCCCCCTGGTAGGTGATGAGCGGGGTGGTGATGGCGCACTCCCGCGCCAAGGGCAGGGTGGCCCGGTACATGCGCCCGGTGGCCATGACGATCGGGATGCCCGCGTCGTGCGCGCGCCGGAAGGCTCGCTTGGTGCGTTCGGTGACGACGAGGTCGCGGCCGATCAGGGTGCCGTCGATGTCGGTGGCGATGAGTTTGGGGCGCATGCTCTCCTCCTGGGCGTACGTCCCAGTCTAGCAAAAAAGAGCG
>DATNQJ010000476.1:0-19417 GCA_036704085.1 Stenomitos sp. | reverse complement strand
CTCGTTGAGCTGGTCCTCGACGTCGCTGCGGGCCTCGGTGTTCTTCAGGCCGTAGGCCGTCAGGTTGTAGATGGCCTCCTTGGCGGCGGGCTCGAGGGCCGCCTTGGCCTTCGTCTTGTCGGCATCGGTCTTGGCGCCGCGCAGACCGTCGAAGGCCTTGCCGAGGGCGTCCAGGGAGTCCTGGATCTGCTTGCCCGTCACGTTGGGGACGTCGCTGGAGGGCTTGGCATCGGCCGCCGGCTTGGTCTGGGCCGTGGTCTCCATCTGCTGGGTGAGCTTGGCCTTGGCGTCGTCCATGAGCTTCTGAATCTGCTCATCGCTGTAGCCGGCCTCCTGGAAGGCCTTGCCGATCTCCTGCAGCTGGGTCTGGACCGCCGCCTTGTCGGCCGGGTTGGCCGCGGCGTAGGCGATCAGGTCGCTGATGGCCGTGACCGCCGAGGCCTCGAGGGCCGTCTTGGCCTTGGTCTTGTCCGCGTCGGTCTTGGCGGCCTTCAGGGTGTCGAAACCCTTGCCGAGCTCGTCGAGGTGCTTCTGGACGTCCTCGGCCGAGACCTTGGGGAGGTTGGAGGCATCGCCCGCGGCTCCGGCGTCGCCCTTGAGGGCGGCGACCATGGCCTGGGCCGTGGCCTCGTCGACGTACTCGTTGATGGCGGGCGTGCCGTCGGCGAGCTTATAGCCCTGGGTGATGGAGTTCTTCTTCTTGAAGTCGATGACCGCCAGCGCCGTGTTCTCGTCGAAGGTGCCGGAGGGCTGGACGTCATAACCGAGCTTGCGCAGGATGGTCTGGAGCTGGGCGACCTGCTCGGGCGTGCCCGCATCGGGACCAATGGCGCCTTCCGGGTAGCTTGCGACCTCGTCCTTGAAGGCCTTGACGTTCTCGGCCGTGCCGAGGATGCCGTACTTCTTGGCGATGGACGCGTCGTCGGCCGGCATGTCCTTGGTGCCGTTGAGGCGGCCGAGCACGCTGAGGGCGAGCGCCGGGCGCAGGAGGCCTGCGGGGCTCGAGAGGGCCGCGAAGGGGGCGGCGGCGATCTGGCCCAGGGTCAGATCGGGGATCTTGCCGATCACCTCGGCGCCCGCCTGAACGGCGCGCATCACGCCTTCGGCCGGAGCCTCCCAGATGCGGCGCAGGGGCAGGTCGGCGATGCCGGCAAGGCCGTTCTTCAGGACCTGGCCCGCGCCCGACAGGGCGTTGTAGGTGACGCGGAACGGCCACGTGGCGACCGTGCCGATGGCGTGCGGAATCTGGCGGATCTGCAGGTCGCCGATGCGCTGGACGGCGCCCGCGATCTTCTGGCCCGCCTCGTTGGCCACCACGGCCGCATCCTGGGCGATCTGACGGCCGGCGACGATGCCCGCGTCGATGGGCTTGCCGATGACCTCGGCCGCGTCGTGCAGGACCGGGCGGACGTAGCGGGTGCGGGTGAAGTAGTTAGCAGGGTTGGCGACCGCCCCCTGGAGACGCACGCCGTTGACGAGCTTCTCGACGGCCGTCGCCGTGGGCTCGAGGCCGAGCTTGGCCGCAGCCGCCGCCCGAGCGGCTTCCTTGGCTGCGGTGGCGGTGGCGCCCGCGGCCTTCTGGGTCGCGAAGACCTGGGCGGCCTCGTCGAGAGCCGAACGGATGACCTTGGAGTCCTTGATGCCCGCCGAGGCGAGCTCGCGGATGGCGGTCTTGGTGAGGACGGGCTCGGTGGCCACGACCGCCTTGGCCGCGGTCTCGCCGGCCGTGGCCGCGGCTTCGGCGGCCTTGGCAGCCTTGGGAGCGGTCTTGGCGACGCCCTCGGCGACCTCGCCGGTGGCCTTGGCCGCGGCGCTCAACAGGGCATTCGAGTGGTCGACCAGGCCGGCCATGCTCATGACCTGGGTGCCGGCGGTCGTGGCGACCTTCACGGTCTGGGCGTTGGCCGCCATGGTGGCGTAGCGCATCGCGCGGGTCACCGCTTCGTCGGTGCCCTGGGCGGCGATGCCGGCGGACTTCTGCATGATGCGGGCGAACTGCTCGAGCTTGGCGGCCTCACCCGTGTGGCCGAGCGCCGAGAGGGCCGAGGCCTTCTCCATGGCGGCGGTGGCCTGACCCGTAAGCTTGGTGGAGAGCTCGGCGCCCTTGGCGCCCAGCGCCCCGGCCTTGGCCGTGACCTGGCCGGCCTCGGACGCGCCCTTGGCGCCGGTCAGGAAGCCCTTGGCGCCCTTGAAGCCGTTGATGATGTCCGTGGGACCGACAAAGAGGCTGCCGATCTCGACGATGCCGCGACCGAGCGCGAGGCCGGGACGGCCCTCGGCGATCGCCTGCTTGTAGGGGTCGATGAAGGCGTGGACGAGGCTCGCCGGGTGGGTGACGACGTAGCCGATGCCCTTGACCGTCTGGATGGGGTGGGCGATGACGTTGAAGACGCCCTTGACCATGTCCCCGATCGCCTGGCCGCCGCCGATGAAGACGTCGGCGACGTGGCCGAGCAATCCACGGCTAGGCTTGCCGGCGGCTTCCGTGCTCGCCGCACCCTGGGCGGACGCTAGGGCCTGACTGTCGTCGACGGGGGCCTGCTCTTGTGCCTGCGCGGAGGGAGGTGGCGTCTGGGGCCGTGCTGCGGCGCGGGTCGATGTCTGGTTGACGTTGCCCATGGTTCCCTCCTGTGATGGTGTGGGCGCGATCGCCCGGTTGGCGGTCGTACCATGCATGTCGGCTTCTTAACGTCCGATCTTGCGTGGAACGCCAACGTCAAGTTAAAGCGCGGTAAACACTGACCGCATCATCCCACGCTCCTTATACCCAACGAGCAAGCGCCACTTACGTGAAAAGTGGCGCCCATGAGGGTAAGTTTCACCTAATCGAAGGTAAAGGCGGGTTTAAATCAGCGTCCCGGGCGGCGTTGCGGCCGACGCTGACACGCGGGGCAGAGGCCGAAGATCTTGATCTGGACCTCGGCCACCTGAAAGCCCAGGTGCTCGGCCTCCATGCGGGCCGCCGCGTCCAGCTCCTCGCCCGCAAATTCCACCGTCTGGCCGCATTCGACGCAGATCAGGTGCTGGTGCGGGGTCTCCTCGCGGTTGTACTCGTAGTGCTTGTGCCCCTCGGAGAAGTCGACCTCCCGCAAGAGACCGACCGAGGCGAGCAGCTTGAGGGTGCGATAGGCCGTCGCCAGGCTGATCCGAGGCTCCTCGGTCGCCAGGCGCTGGTAGAGGTCCTCCGCCGACAGGTGGGTCCCCCCGGGGAGATCCTGAAACACCTTCAGGATCCGCTCGCGCTGGGGGGTGATCCGGTAGCCCCGACGCCGCAGGTCGTGCTGGGCCAGATCGCCCGTCTCGTCCGTGGCCATGAGAGCCTTTCTAGCCCTCGTGATCGAGGGGCAGGGTGATGACGAAGGTGGTGCCGACGTTGATCTCGCTGTCGACCGCGATGGTGCCGCCATGGGCCACGATGATGTCCTTGACGATCGACAGGCCGAGACCGACGCCGCCGGTCACCCGCGAACGGCTCTTGTCCACCCGATAGAAGCGGTCGAAGATGCGCGGCCGATCGATCTCCGGAATGCCGATGCCGGTGTCGATGACCTTGATCTTGATGGCCCCGGCCGCCGCGTCGAAGGAGAGATCGAGCGTCACCGAGCCCGAGGCCGGCGTGAACTTGATGGCGTTGTCCACCAGGTTGATGAGCACCTGCTGGATCCGGTCGCGATCGCCGCGGTACACGGGCAGCTCGTCCGGGCAGTTGAGGACGAGGTTGACGGCGTTGAGGTCCGCGTGCGGCTCGAGGGTGGTCTTGACCTCGTTGGCGAGCTCCGGGAAGGTGAACTCGGCCATGTGCAGGGTGGGACGCCCGTGCAGGTTCGCCACGACCAAGAGCTCGTTGACCAGGCGCGTGAGCCGGTCGGCCTCGCGCTGGATGTTGCTCAGAAACTTGGCGCGCATCTTCTCGGAGGCCATGGCCCCGAGCTGGAGGCTCTCGGCCGCCATGCGGATCGAGGTCAGGGGCGTGCGCAGCTCGTGGCTGACGTTGGCGACGAACTCCTGCTGCATGTTGGCGAGCCGGTGAATGGCCGTCCAGTTGTGGACCAAGAGCACCTGCTTGCCCTCGAAGCGGCTGGCAGTCAGACCGAGCACCTGGCCCTGCCACCAGTCGGGCAGCAGCTCGAGGCTGTGCTCCTCGCTCTCGGTCGCCGCAGCCAGGAACTCCTTGACGGCGGGATCCGCCAACAGCTGCTCCAGGCGCTGCATGCCCTCGACCTCGGTCTTCTCGCCGGGCTCGACCAACAGCTGCAAGAGCGCATGGTTGCGGTAGACGACCCTTCCTCCTTCGAGCAGGGCGATCCCGTCCAAGAGCTTGGGTAAGAGCGAAACCTCGTCCTTTTGCGCGGTGGCCATCCTGAACCTTACTCCCTGGTCTTGTCGGCGGCGATCGCCCGGGCGATGGCCGCACTGCCTGCGACGCACGTCATGAGATGGTCGATCCGCACCCGGTCGTAGGGCGTGTGCGACACCTTCTCCTCGCCGGGGGCGTAGCCGATGGTCGGGAGGCCGACCACGCTCGCAACGTACCCCCCCTCGGTCGAAAAATACCACTTGTCGAAGTTCGGCGAGTGGCCCAGGGCCTCCAGGGCCCCCACCGCCCGGGCCACCAACGGATGCTTCTCCGAGGTGACGAAGGGCGTGAGCAGCTTGGGGACCTCCTTGGTCACGCCGGTGTAGGCGGTCTCGGCGACGGTGCGGACCCGCGCCTCGCCCTTGAACTCCGGATCCTTGTCCGCCACGCGGTTGATCAGCGACTGCACCTGCATGATGATGGTGTCGAGGGACTCCGAGGGCAGGTAACGGCGATCCAACGAGGCGATGCAGCGGTCCGGGATGATCGAGTAGCGCGCCGGCGTGCAGGCGAGATTGGTGAGGGCGATGGTGCTCTTCTCGAGGAAGGGGTGGCTCGGCAGGGTCGAGGCGAGCTCGTGCACCCCCTCGATCACGGGCACCATCTTGTAGGCGGCGTTCACGCCGAGCCAGGGCGCCGAGGCGTGCGAGGTGCGTCCGATGGTCACCACCTCGAGCTCCAGGCGGCCCCTCTGGCCCAAGAAGACGTCCAGGCCGGTCGGATCCCCCATCACCACGAAGGCCGGCTTGAGGCCGCGCTCGGGCAGGGTCACGTCGAAGAGGTGCGCGATGCCGAAGCCCTCGGCCCGCTCCGCCATGACCACGCCGGCGACCATCACGTCGCCCGACAGCGCCAGGCCCTGGTGCTTGAGGAGGGCCGCGCCGTAGACCTGAGCGGCGAGCGCTCCTTTGGAGTCCGAGGCGCCGAGGCCGCACAGGGCGCCGTCGATCTCGGCGACCTCGTAGGGCGAGCGCTCCCAAAGCTCCGGATCTCCGGGCTCGGCGGTATCCATGTGACTGCAGAAGAGGATCGAGGGACCCTGGCCCGTGCCGTGCAGCACGCCCACCACGTTGCCGACCGCGTCGGTGAAGACGTCGTCGTAGCCGAGGCGGCGCATCTCGGCGGCCACCAGCGTCGCAACGGCCTCCTCGTCGCCGGACAAGGAGGGGGTGCGGATGAGTTCGGTCGCGAACCGGATCACGTCCGCGCGATGCGCGGCGGCGTGCTCGGCCAGGCGCTCGTCCATGGCGGGAAGGTCCTTCACACGGCCCGTTGGGGCCTCTCGTAGCGGCGGTGTCGCCCGCTGCGCAGTATACCATCGGCGGCTTGGGGCAAGCAAGGAAACACGCCCGCCTTGACTCCCGCCCGGCACGCAGGGTATTATGGCGAGGTTAATAACGACGGCAAAAGCAGGAGCACACCTCCTCACCCCGCAGCGTCCACGCGATTGCTCGCCGGGTTGGCCGGATCGAAGCCCCCTCGGGGAGACTTCCGTTCCGCAGGCAGGTGTGACGAAACACCTGCCTTAGCTTTTGAGGAGGAAACGACCATTCTGAGGGAACGTGACACCGCCCTAATCAACGACCGGATTCGCGCTCGCGAGGTCCGCACCATCGGTGAGGATGGCGCACAGCTCGGCATCCTCCCCACGCGTGAAGCCCTCAGAATCGCCCAGGAGAAGGGCCTGGACCTCGTCATGGTCGCGGCCGACGCCGCGCCGCCGGTCTGCAAGATCATGGACTACGGCCGGCACAAGTTCGAGACCGAGAAGAAGACGCGCGAGGCCAAGAAGAAGCAGCACGTCGTCAGCATCAAGGAGCTGACGGTGAGCTACAAGATTGGCGAGCACGACTACCAGGTCCGGCTGCGGGCGATCCAGAAGTTCATCGCCGAAGGTGACAAGGTCAAGGTCACGGTCCGCTTCCGCGGCCGCGAGATGCAGCACACCGAACTGGGTCAGCAGCTGCTGATGAAGTTCGCCAACGACGTCAAGGACATCGCCGTGGTCGAGCGCGACCCCAAGCAGGAAGGTCGCACCCTCTTCATGATCCTGGCCCCCAAGAAGGAGAAGTAACCCCCATGCCCAAGATGAAGACCCACCGGTCGAGCGCGAAGCGCTACCGCGTGACCGGGACCGGCAAGGTGATCCGCCGGAAGTCGTTCCGCAAGCACCTGATCGTCAACAAGGACGGCAGCCGTCTGCGTCGGATCAGCGGCGAGGCTCTCGTCAGCCCGCAGGATGCCGAGCGCGTCAAGTTCGCGCTCCCCTACCCGAAGTACCTTCGGTAGACGCCTAACAAGACTGTTCCGACAAGCCGCTTAGGCGGCCACAGGCTTCAAATGCCTGGTTTTGTTGGGCGTCTCGGCAGCCGCACCCCTGTTTTCGGAACCATCTGTTGAAGGAGTAACCCATGCCTCGCGTCAAACGCGGTAACATCAACCGCAATCGCCATAAGAAAGTCTTCCGGCTCACGAAGGGCTTCCGCGGCTCGACCAAGAAGATCTTCCGCACCGCCAACCAGGCGATGATGAAGGCCCTCCGGTACGCCTACAAGCACCGCCGGACGAAGAAGCGCGACTTCCGTAGCCTGTGGATCACCCGCATCAACGCGGCGGCCCGCATCAACGGCCTCTCCTACAGCCAGCTGATCAACGGCCTCAAGAAGGCCCAGGTCGAGGTCAACCGCAAGATCCTCGCCGATCTGGCCGTCAACGACGCCGAAGCGTTCGCGCACCTGGCGACCATGGCCAAGAGCAAGCTCACGGCCTAAGCTCCAACTTGGGATTGAGGGGGCCCCTGCGGGGGCCCCCGTTATTTTTGGCCGTGCGGCGTCCGCACCCACGGGATGTGGCTCCGGCCGAGCGCCTTGCCGCACGCTCCGAGGAAGACCCGCACGAAGCGGTGGGCATGCAGGAGCGCACGCAACTCGGAGGCCCGGACCCCCTCGATGACGAGCCCGGTTGCCAGGTACAGGGCCATGATCCCGAGGGCCCCAACCCACCAGGGCCAGCTCAGCATCCCCGGCAGCCAACAGAGGGCGAGCATCAGGACGAGCCCCACCAAGAGCACCGAGCGCGGCAGCATGGTCAAGAGGAAGCCCGCGCCCTCCATGGCTCCCGGCCGGCCGTTCATGGCCCCCCAGGCCATGGGGCCGAGGTACCGGGCGAAGAGCCGCAGCTTGCCCTGCACCCAGCGCGATCGCTGGCGCGCCATGGCCTCGAAGTCCGGAATCTTCTCGTCGTAGACCACCGCGCTCGGCATGGGCCGGATGGGCACGCCCCACGCGTGGAGCATGAGCTGCCACTCGCAGTCCTCGACCTGGGTCGTGGTCGAGACCACCAGCTCTTCGAAGAGCTCCCGCTCGTAGCAGACCCCCGACCCCGAGATGGTGGTGGAGAGGCCCCACCAGTCGAGGCCCGGCGAGACGACCCGGTGATGGATGGCCTCGGCCAGCCCGTCGAGCGCACTCGCCGTACTCGTCTCCGGGTTCTTGGCGACCCGCTGGCCCTGGATGACGCGCCGCCCCGCGCGCCGGCCGCGGTCGAGCTCGGCGAGGAAGCGCGGATCCGCCTGGTTGTCCGCGTCCAGGATGACGACGGCCTCGAACGCGGAGCGCTCGGGGCCGATCTGCTCCCAGAGCCAGCCGAGGGCTGCCCCCTTGGAGCCCGTCCCCTCCTGGCGCTCGAAGACCCGTGCTCCGCCCGCGCGGGCGATCGCCGCGGTGCGATCGCCGCACCGATCGGCCACCAGGAAGACCTCGAAGGCAGCACGCGGGTACTCCTGGGCCATGAGGCTGGCGATGAGCCCCCCGATGACGGCCTCCTCGTCGTGGGCCGAGACGAGGACGGCCAGGCGCCCGGGCGGCGCCTCACGGACGGCGAGCGTCCTGGGGAAGCGCTTGGCGAGGAGGGCGCCTGCGGTCGCGAGGCCGTAGAAGCCCACGTTGAAGAGCAGGATCCCCTCGACGGGCAGCAACAGGGTGGAAATCGTCTCGGCCAGCATCCTCCCTCCTAAGCCGTCGCCAGCCGCTGGGCGGCCACGAGATCCCGGTACATCCGCTCGGTCGATCGCACCATCGCCTCGAGGGTGTAGTGGTGCCGCACCCGCTCGAGCCCGGCCTTGGCCAGGCGCTCGGCCAAGGCCGGCGTCTCCAGGAGGGCGTCCATGGCCTCGACCAGGCTCGCGACGTCCTGGGCGGGCACCAACAGGCCGTTCGTGCCGGGCTGGATCACCTCGGCAGAACCGTCGACCGCGCTCGCGATGACGGGCACCCCCACCGCCATGGCCTCGAGCAGGGCGATGGGCAAGCCCTCCCAGAGGCTCGGCAACACGAAGGCGTCCAGGGCGTTCAAGAGCTCCGGGACGTCGGTGCGGAAGCCCGTGAAGATCACCCGATCACCCAGCCCCAGCTCGGCGACGAGGCCTTCGAGCATGGGGCGGTCCTCGCCGTCGCCGACCAGGACGAAGCGGGCATGGCCGAAGCGATCGAGCACCCGACTTGCCGCCTGCAGGAACGTCCGCTGGCCCTTCTGGCGGGTGAGACGCCCGAAGAGGCCGAACAGGGCCTCGTCGGGCCTCAAGCCCAGCTCCTGGCGCATGCGTGTCCGGACATGGGGCTGGGGGGCGAAGCGCTCCGGATCGATCCCGTTGGGGATGACGGCGCTCGTGTGCACCTGGAGGACGCCCGCCGCGAGGCCCGTGTGGCGATCCGCATGGGAGACGCAGATGACCCGGCGGCTCAAGCGGGCGATCACCTGCTCGATGGCGCGGGCGGCGTCCTCCATGAGGCGCGCGGGGCGGCTGTGAAAGCTCCAGCCGTGCACGGTGTAGAGGCCGGGCACCCCCATGAGGGCCGCGGCCGGAGCGGCCGCCAGGCCCGCCCGGGTGCCGTGGTAGTGGACGATCTGGCTCGCCTGGCGGCGCATGAGCCCCGCCAGGCGCCCCATCGCCCCCGCGTTGACGGTCCGGGTCATGGGCACGCGTTCGACCTTGAGGCCGGCCTGTTCGAGATCGGCGGCCAAGGGCCCGTCATCCGAGCAAACGACGAGCAGGTCGAAGCGCTCGGGGTCGAGCCCCGTCACGAGGCCGCGCAGGTGGGTGGACCCGCCGCCGACCGCCCCGGAGGCGAGCACCTCCAGCACGCGTATCCGTTCGCTCACAACCGCCATCCTTTCGACCGGGACACCGGCGCCCCGGAACCCTACCTTACGATCGTCCCCCCTCATGGGGCTCGTGCACGATGGCCGAGCCTCGTTGGTACCCGACAAACGGGCGATCCGCTCGTTCGTTGACACCCCGGCGGCCCGGGACTAGACTCGACCCACTTTCGCGAGTCGATGCAACGCGCAGCGCACCTCGATCCTTGCCTCGTCGTCGTCCCTCATCAGCTGTCCGCTTAGAAGGAGGTGACGAAATGGCCAGGACTCATCAGTTCTCGGTGTGTTCCAAGGCCGAGGTGATGCTTCTCCTGGAGCTCGCCCGCGAGCACGAGCCGCACATCCACCTGTCGTTCCGGGAGTATGGGGAGATCCTCCAGATCTACCTGGAAACGGACAGCGTCGAGCTCAGCGAGTACCTCAACTACATGCTCAAGCGTCTGCGCGAGCAGCAGCTCCGCATCGAAGCGAGCTTCCAGGCGGCCGGGGATCCGGGCGCGCACCCTGCCCGCTAACCGGAAAGAGGAGCAGCCATGGCCCCAGCCGACGAACCTCCGCGCCCGAACCCCGCTGCGCCTTATCCGGTCGACGCCGAACCCCTCACCCTCGAGGTGGGGGGCGAGGTCTACACGATCGATCGCGAGCTGACCGCCGTCCTGCAGAGCGGAATCCCCGCCGTGCTGACGGCCTGCCGGCACGGCCGCGAGGTCATCAAGCAGGAGAACCTGTTCCTGGTGAGCGACACCGACGGCAACGTGTACCCCGGCTGCGGATGCGGCATGGGCCTCTACGCCTCGGACACCCGCTTCCTCTCGGGCTGGATCCTGCGCCTGGAGGACAACGTCCCGACCCTGCTGTCGAGCTCCAGCGAACGGACCCACCTCTCGCAGATCGAGTTCATGAACCAGCTCCTGAAGCTATCCGACGGCACGACCATCCCCCAGGAGACGATTTACCTCTCGAGCGAGCGGGGCATCGGCGACTACGTGCGCGACCGGATCCGGCTCATCAACTACAACCCCTTTCCGATCCCGCTCCACTTCTCCCTGGAGTTCCGGGCCGACTACGCGGACATGTTCGAGGTCCGCGGCATGCACCGGCAGCACCACGGGCTCATGCTCCAGCCCAAGATCGAGGGCAAGACCCTCATCCTGGCCTACATGGGCGAGGACAAGGCCTTCCGGCAGACGCGGGTGACCCTGCGGGTCGCCTCCGCCGAGTTCCGGATCGAGCCCCTCCCCGCCGAGCACTACTCGGTGGGGGCCATCGTGCACTTCACGCTCGAGGCCCCCGGGAACGGCCAGGAGTTCTCCTTCGAGTACACGGTCGAGACGCTCATCGCCGGCGCGGGGACCGTGCCCGAGGCCGAGCGCGACTGGGACTTCGGCACCTTCATCGCCCACCTCGACGAGCGCGCCAAGGCGCGGGTCCAGGGGCGGACGGGGCTTGGCACCAGCAACGAGATCTTCAACCTCATGCTCAGCCGCAGCTCGCGCGACCTCGCCGCCCTCACCACCACCTACCAGACCGGCCCCTTCCCCTCGGCGGGGATCCCCTGGTTCACGGCCCCCTTCGGCCGGGACGCCCTCATCACGGCCCTGCAGTCCCTGATGCTCGGTCCCGAGCTCGCCTACGGGACCCTGCGCTACCTGGCGGCCCACCAGGCCAAGGAGGACGAGCCCTTCAAAGACGCCGAGCCCGGCAAGATCCTGCACGAGATGCGCTTCGGCGAGCTCGCGCGCCTGGGCCAGATCCCCCACACGCCCTACTACGGCTCGGTCGACTCCACGCCCCTGTTCCTCATCCTCCTGAGCGAGACCTACCGCTGGACCGGCAACCTGGACTTCGTGCGCGAGCTGTGGGACTCGGTCGAGGCCGCCCTCATGTGGCTCGAGGTCTACGGGGACATGGACGGCGACGGCTTCGTCGAGTACGAGCGCCGCAGCCCCCTGGGCCTGGTCGTGCAGGGCTGGAAGGACTCGGTCAACTCGGTGATCCGGCCGGATGCGACCCTTGCCGAGGGGGCGATCGCGCTCGCCGAGGTGCAGGGCTACGTCTACGACGCCAAGAAACGCATCGCCCAGCTCTGCTACGCCATGGACCTGCGCATCCTGGGCGATCGCCTCAACCGCGAGGCCGACGAGCTCAAGGCGGCCTTCAACGAGGCCTTCTGGAGCGAGGAGGACGGCTTCTACGTGCTCGCCCTGGATGGCGACAAGAAGCCCGTCCGGACGCCCACCTCCAACCCGAGCCACGGGCTCTGGTGCGGCATCCTCGACGAGGAGCGCATCCCCCGGCTGGTCCAGCACCTGATGGCCCCCGGCATGTTCAGCGGCTGGGGGATCCGGACGCTCTCGGCCGACAGCCCCGTCTACAACCCCATGAGCTACCACAACGGCACCATCTGGCCCCACGACAACAGCCTCATCGTCCGGGGGCTGGCCGAGCACGGCTACAAGCAGGAGGTGCTCGTCGTCTTCGACGCCATGTACCAGGCGGCCCTCCACTTTCCCTACTACCGCCTGCCGGAGCTGTTCTGCGGCTTCTCCAAGGGCAGCGAGCTGGATCGGCCGGTGCCCTATCCGGTCGCCTGCAGCCCCCAGGCCTGGGCCGCGGGCACCATGTTCCTCCTCTTGCAGAGCGCGCTCGGCATCGTGCCGGATGCGGCGGGCAACGCCCTGCGCATCATGCAGCCCCTCTTGCCCGCATGGCTCGAGGAGGTGCGCCTCACCGGCCTGCGGGTCGGCAACTCGACCCTGGACCTGCAGTTCATCCAGTACAACGGCATCACCACCGCGCGCGTCCTCAACAAGCAAGGGAAGATCAAGGTCCTGATCGAGGGCTAGTGTGTTAAACTGAACGCGCCCCCCTCTGTCGACAAAGGAGATACGCGGCGTGGACGTGAACAACTTCCGGACCCTCGGGGAATGCGAGTTCGGGACCATCTGGTACGTCGAAGGCGAGAACAAGGTTGTCGTCAATGCCTATCAGGCGGCCCTCTACTTCAGCGTCGACGACTTCGCCGCCTTCGCGCGCATGGTCCAGGACGCCGACAAGCGCTTCCAGGGCCTCATGAAGCCTCCCGCCCAGCCCGCGCCGCAGCCTGGCAAGATCCGCCAGTTCCGCCCCCTCAACTCCCCGGACAACGATTAGAGCGTCCAACGAAACTGTTCCTTCAAGCCGCCGAAAGGCGGCCACAGGCGACACATGCCTGGTTTTGTTGGGTGCTCTAAGGGCGGCGAACTTCGTCCTTTTGTCCAATCGGCCCCCTCCTCCTTCGCGCTAGAGTATGAGCGCAAGCGGCTCCATTGGCAGAGGAGGATCGGCCATGCAGACCGATGTCGAGATTGAAAAGGCGACGGCGGCGGCCCTGGTGCGCGACCCGCGGGTGAGGGCGCACTCCGAAGGGGGCACCATCAAGCTCCGCAGCCAGGGCGGGACCATCCTCTTGGAGGGATTGGTCGAAAGCCTCGCCGAGAAGCAAATCGCCGAGCGATTGATCCGGGAAGTGCCCGGCGTGCACGAGGTGCGCAACTTCCTCTTGGTCCGTCCCATGCCCCCGCGCACCGACGCCGAGATCCTCCTGCACGTGCGCCACGGCCTCGAGGAGGACCCCTACATCAACGAGAAGAAGCTCGTGGTGCGCGTCGAGAATGGGGTCGTGACCCTGTCGGGCAGCGAGGACGCGCTCGCCAAGAAGCGCCTGGCGGGGCTCATCACCTGGTGGTGCGCAGGCGTGACCGACGTGCGCAACGAGATCATGGTCGAGCCCGACGAGGCCGACTCCGACGAGGAGATCACGGACATGGTGCGGGTGGCCTTCGACAAGGACAAGCTGGTCGACGCCCTGCGCTTCCAGATCTTCACCCGGGACGGGGTGGTCTTCCTCAACGGGGTCGCCCGCAACGCGACCGAGCGCCAGACAGCCGAGGACGACGCGTGGGCCGTCTGGGGCGTCAAGGACGTCATCAACCAGATCTCCATCGAGGGTTGATTGCCTGGGGGCGAGGGCCATGCCAGAATGGGGAGGTTTCACCCCCTGTTTGGAGTTTCTGCCCCCATGAAGAAGGCCATCATCTCCACCGCCAAGGGCGACATCGAGCTCGAGCTGTTCGAGCAGGACGCCCCCAACACCGTCGCAAACTTCGTCAAGCTCGCCACCTCGGGCTTCTACAACGGGCTCACCTTCCACCGCGTCATCTCGGACTTCATGATCCAGGGTGGCTGCCCGGAGGGCACGGGGCGCGGCGGCCCCGGCTACACCATCCCCTGCGAGATCAACCCTCGCAAGCACGGCACCGGGGCGCTCTCCATGGCCCACCGCGGCCGGGACACGGGTGGCAGCCAGTTCTTCATCACCCATACGGCCCAGCCCCACCTGGACGGGATCCACACCGTCTTCGGGCAGGTCGTGAAGGGCCAGGACGTCGTCAACGCCATCGCCCAGAACGATCGCATGGAGAACGTCACCATCGTCGAAGAGTAGGCAACGGGCCATTGCGACGTCCTCCGCGGAGGACTAGGATCGGGGGTAGCCAGGATGATCCTGGCTACCCCCTTTTGATCGAGGAGGAGACGTGCTCTTCTACGGGCGGGAGCTGCACCAGCAGACGGTCGTGGACGTAACGACCGGCCGAACGATTGGCCATGTCACCAGCGTGATCTGGGATCCCGACAGCGGGACCCTGGTCGGGCTGCAGATCGACGAGGGCGCCGAGATCGTGCGGCTCCAGCAGATCACCTCCATCGAGCCCGGCTTGATCTGCGTGGCCCCTCCGGCCGAGCCGGATCTGGATCTCAGCCCCTCCGGGGTGGGCAAGCGCCTGGAGACGCCCGATGGGGTGGTCCAGGGCCTCATCACCGACGTGATCTTCGACCTGGCCACCGGCCAGGTGCTCGGCTACGAGATCGCGCGCTCCCACGGCCCCCTCATCGTGCCGGCCCTCGGCCCCATGGTGGAGGAGGAGGACCGCATCCTCATCGGTCAGCAGGCCCTGGCAGCGGCGACCGACGACCTCTCGGCCCTGATGGCCATGCGCGACCCGCAGACGGGCGCCATCCTCTTCCCCCTCTCGGAGGAGGGCGAAGGCTAGAACAGCGGCCCCGTCCAGGTGGACGGGGCCGCTGTTCATTGGGGACCTAGAAGAGGCGCGAGAGGTAGACCTTCTTGATCTTGCTCAGCTCCTCGGCGTACGTGAACAGGATCGCCGCGTCGTTCTCGTCGAAGGCGATCGACGTGAAGTTACGGCTCTTCGAGTTGTAGACCTCGGTCATGGTGGCGGCGCGCTGGTCCATGCGCAGGATCCGCGTGCCGGTCGCCAGGTAGACGTTGCCCTGGCTGTCGAGGTCGAAGTCGGCCACCGAGCCCAGGTTGGCCTGGACGGCCGAGACCGGAGCCACCGGCCCACCGACCACCGGCACCGTCAGGTTACCGCCGCCCGCGATGCTGCTGATCTTCCCGTCCGTCGCGACCCGGCGCAGGATGGTCTGGCCGGAGTCGTCGAGGGCCAGGAAGTAGCAATTGCCCTGGGGGTCGAAGCGGATCCGGCGCGGCGTGTTGAGCTGCACCAGGGTCGCGGGGCCTTCTCCGTTGTAGCCGATCGCCCCGGTGCCCGCGAACTTGAAGTAGCCCTGCGGCGGCAGGTTGCCCGCGCTGTAAGCGAGCTCGTAATAAGTCGGATCCCAGCGCAGCAGCAGGTGGTAGGTCCCGGCCAGCGAAAAGATGACGTTGCCGGTGCCCGGTTGCACGCCGATGCCCGAGGGGTTGTCGATGACGCGCGGGTACGTGCTGTTGAGGCGCGAGGCCAGGTTCTCGAACAGCACCTCGGTCTTGACGGCCCCGGGGGCCTGCAAGAGACTGTAGGAGCCGTTCGGGACGAAGCTCGCGTCATCCAGGCCCGAGATGCGATAGGCCGCCTGTCCGCCGGCAGCGTCATCGTTGTCGCTGCTGATGGCGTACAGCCGGGGCGCGACTGCCCCCGAGGTCGGCTCGAGGCACATGCCGCCGATCTCCCCGATGTGCAGGCGGTTGCCGTTGTTGTTGCCGCCCGCTCCGCGCGACAGGCGTGTGCTGGTCCAGTAGCCCGCCAGGGTGCTGATGGTGCCGCTGGAGGTGACGCCGCGCAGGCGGCTGCTGCCCGCATCCGCCACCACCAGATCGGTGCCGACCGATCGGGTGGCGATGGCATACGGTCCCCACAGGGTGCTCTCGAGCATGTCTCCCACGCCGTCGTTACGACCCGCGAAATGCGAGGGCGTGGGCCCCGTCAGGTCGATCTTCTGGATCCGGTTGTTGTCCGAATCGCAGACGTAGAGGGTCGCCCCCTTCAGCAGCAGGCCACGCGGCGTGGCGAACTGGTTGTCCCCGAGCCCCTTGCCGGCCAGGCCCGCGACCAGGGCGGACCCCGCATCGAGGGTCGAGTTGGGCGTGGTGCCGACCTGCCAGACGGCCCGGTTGGAGACATCCGCCAGGTAGAGGGCCCCGCCGCCCGCCGCGATGCCACCCAGGCTTCCGAAGGTCGTCTCGTCCAGTCGAAGGGTCGTCGCAGAGGGAGCCTGGCCATGCGTGGCCGTGAGCGTCCGGACGCTCATGGCGGAGTTGGCCTCGGCGTTGGTCAGGTTGACCTCCAGCACGCGGCCGCCGTCCGTGGCGATGTAGAGGGAGTTCCCGCTCACGGCCAGGGCCGTGGGCTGTGGAATCGAGGCCGAGGCCAAGGGGACGAAGCTCGTGGTGGCGCCGTCCCCGGCATCCGTTCCTCCACCGACCGTCCAGACCGGCGCGCCGTTGGAGCGATCGAGGGCCACCACCCGATTGTTCGACCGATCAGCGACGAAGAGACGATTGCCGTTGACGAGCAGGCCCTCCGGATCCAGGAAGGGGACCCCCTGCCCGAAGTTCGTCACGGTGCCGTCCGGGGCCAGCCTCCGGATCCGATTCGACCCGCCCTGTTCGGAGAAGTAAAGGTTTCCGGCGGCATCCGACGCCACCCCTCGCACGGCGGTAACGGGGGCGTTAGGAGCCGTGACATCGTTCTCGTCGCGCGACGGGTCCAACAGGGCGCCGCCCGCCACCAGGGACATGACGCCGTAGGTCCCGGTCGCCACGTCCGAGCTGAGGAGCGAGAGGCGCATGATGCGATACCCCTCGTTGGTGCGTCCGGCATCCGGCCGCTCGGTGAAGTAGAGATACTTGCCCACCGGATCGTAGACCAGGTTCTCCGGCTGGTTCAGCTCCGTCCAGTTGGCCGGGCCACGCGGATCGTAGTCGATCAGGGACCAGGGAATGTAATCGAGGCCCAGGGCCGCGGTCCCGCCCTTGCCCGCGATCGTCACGTCCGGATCCAGCTGGAGCCGGACCGAGGTGGTCGCGTTGAGGGTGATGGTCACGTTCTCCTGGGTGCCCTGCGCGATGATGCGCTCGGCGGTGGGCACCACGTCCCGGATGGCCGGGTGGAGGCTGTCGGTGGCCATCTGCTCGCGGTAGGCGTTGACCTCGACCTTGAGGCTCGATCCGACGCCCACGGTCAACGAAGCGGTCGAGACCAGGCTCTCGGTGGTCGCCGGGCGGTGGAACAGTGTCTCGCCGACGGTCTTGCCCTCGCGGGTGGTGACCTTGAGGTGCAGGGTGCTAGCCACGGCGGGAATGCCCTGGATCGCCCGCTGGATGGGAGGCGGCCACTTGATGGACACGTTCATGCCGCCGTAACCCTGGGGCTCCTGGGGCGCCGGGGCGGAAGTCCCGATGTAGCCCGCGCCGTCAGGACGCACGAGGTTGAGCGGCGGGCGGCACCCGGTCAGAGCGAGGGCCAGCGCCGAGGCGAAGAGGAGCGTGGAACGAACGAACTTGCGCATGGGATCCCCTTACTCAATCGTCACGTCGAGCGTGCCGCTGTTGCCGACCGTGACGGTCACGTAATCGCTCTTGGTGGACGTGTCCGAGGCCAACGGGTTGCTGGTGGCCGCCTGGATGGTCACCAGGTAGAGGCCCTGGCCCACGTTCGCGGTGGCATAGCCCGTCTTCCGGTCGATGGACAGGATGGCCGGGTTGGACGAGGTCCAGACGACCGAGCTGCTCGTGGAGGGCAGCTCGTTGCCCACGACGGTGACGACCTCGGCCTGGAAGCTGAAGGTGCTCGGGATCGAGACGGGCGGAGAGGCGGTCGGCGACTGCTCCAGCAGCCACATCTGGGAGATGCGGTTCAGCATCAGGACCGAGCGGATGAGCGGCTTGGGGGTCGGCGTCGGGCCGGTCGAGACCGAGGGGGACGGGCTGGGCGTCGGGGTCGCCGAAGGTTTCGCCGTCGGTGTGGGCGTGGGAGTGGGCGAGGGCTTGGGCGTCGCCGAGCCGCTGGGCCTCGGGGTGGCCTGGCCGGGGAAGCTGATACCGTCGGAGCCCGGGTCGTCCGTGAGGTTGGAAGTCCCGGTCCCTGGCGTCTGCGGGCAGCCCCAGAGCGCGAAGCAGGCTGCTAAGAGCGCAAACGACCTGGTATTGAAACGAAAGTTGGGCATGACATCCCCTTCTTGGGCAACGCAAAGCGCCTCCGAATCCGAAGGTCAGCGTCTTTATTCCCAGTCGGGGGGTCGCCTAATCGTCTAGCGGCGTAAGGGCCGAGGAGCGAGCGGTCGGCAAGGCAAAGGCGCCCGATCCCCAGAGGGTTCGGGCGCCGAGAGGGTTGAAATGGTTAGGGGAGCTGGGGCAGGAGGTTGGCCATCTCGATGGCCGCCACCGCGGCTTCCCAGCCCTTGTTGCCGGCCTTGGTTCCCGCGCGCTCGACGGCCTGCTCGATGGTGTCGGTGGTGAGCACCCCGAAGATCACGGGCACGCCGGTCTGCAGGGCAATCGCCGCCACGCCCTTGGAGACCTCGGCGGCCACGAAGTCGAAGTGGGGCGTCGAGCCCCGGATCACCGCGCCCAGGCAGATGACGGCGTCGAACTGGCCGGACTTGGCGAGGCGGCTCGCGACCACCGGGATCTCGAAGGCGCCGGGCGCCCAGACCACCGTGACGTTCTCGTCCTGGCCGCCGTGCCGCTCGATGGCGTCCAGAGCACCCGACAACAGGCGGCTGCCGATGAACTCGTTGAAGCGGCCGACGACGATGGCGAAGCGGTGGTTGGCGGCGAGCAGATTCCCGCCGAGGGTCTTGGGCATGAGCAGGTTCCTTTCGATGTAGCGGCTAAGAAAGCAGGTGGCCGAGCTTCTCTTCCTTGGTCTCGAGATAGCGCTCGTTGTGGGGGTTGGCGGGGATCCGGATGGGCACCCGGTCGATCACCTCGAGGCCGTATCCGTCGAGGCCCGAGACCTTGCGCGGGTTGTTGGTCAACAGGCGCATGCGGCGCACGCCGAGATCGACCAGGATCTGGGCGCCGGTGCCGTAGTCGCGCAGGTCCGCCGGGAAGCCCAGCTTGAGGTTGGCTTCGACCGTGTCGAGCCCCTCGTCCTGAAGCTTGTAGGCGTGGATCTTGTTCAAGAGGCCGATGCCGCGGCCCTCCTGACGCAGGTAGACGAGCACGCCGCGGCCCTCGCGGGCGATCGCCTGCAGGGCGCGGTCCCGCTGCTCGCCGCAGTCGCAGCGCAACGAGCCGAGGGCATCGCCCGTCAGGCACTCGGAGTGCATGCGCACCAAGGTGCCCTCCTGGGTGGGATCGCCCATCACCAGGGCCACGTGGTGCGAGCCGTTGATCAGATTCTCGTAGCCGTAGATGGTGAACTCGCCGTACTTGGTGGGCAGCTTGGCGACGCTCTTGCGCACCACGAAGCGCTCGCGCTCCACCCGGTAGGCGATGAGCTTCGCGACGCTCGTGATCAAAAGGCCGTGCGCGCGGGCGAACTCCTGGAGCTGGGGGAGGCGCGCCATGGAGCCGTCCGGGTTGAGGATCTCGCAGATGACGCCTGCCGGCGAGCG
>DATNQJ010000475.1:0-10185 GCA_036704085.1 Stenomitos sp. | reverse complement strand
ACCAGAAGTTGTTGTAGAGCGAGTAGTACGGATAGTAGTAGCTGCCGACGCCGCAGTAGTACGGATAGTAGTAGTTAGGCGCAGCGTAGGAGTAAACCGGATAGTAGTAGCCGGCCGACAGGTAGTAGGGGTAATACAGCGAGCCATAGGCAAAGTACGAGTACGGATAGGCGTACCCGACCGCCAGCGGGGTATAGCCCAGGCCGCCATAGCCGTACAGCCCGTATCCCAAGGTCCCCAGGCCATAGCCGGGATAGCCGAATCCACCGTAGCCGTAGCCACCGTAACCGCCATAGCCACCGTAGCCATAACCACCATAGCCACCGTAACCGCCATAGCCGTAGCCGCCGTAGCCACCGCCGCCCTGGACCTTGCGGCTGGCCTGGTTACTGTCGAGGGAGCCCCTGAGTCGATCGGAGGGCAGCTTGACCAGGAGGCGATCGCCTTCCGCCTTCGTGAGCACCTTGGGGAGGATCTTGGCGAGCTGATCGGCGGTGGTCATGCCGTCCGCCAGGATGGTGCGGGCAGATGCCGGATCCATGGGCTTGTCCGGCACGGCCTTGTTTGCTGTGGGCGCGATCGTGGAACAACCGACCGTCAAGAAAGTCATGCCCGCCACGATCCAAGTAGAGCGTTTCATTGCTTGAACCTCCTTGGCCCGAATGGCCTCTCAAGCCTTCGTCGAGGAATTGAGCTGGTAACGCCTCGACTGCGACGGGTCAATGCTAGTAGCGCCGGGCGCTTACTACAACAGATGGTCCACCGCTCGTAGAGCGAGCGCTCCATGAGCAGGGCATCGGTCACGCGGCACAAAGCGCTCCGAACTCCCGCTTGCTCTGCCAAGAATCGACGGGAATTCTTGCCGGAGTCCGCCAGGTCTGCTGAGCAAGAGCGGCGCCTTGAAAAGGAATCGCCTGCTTTTCCGGAAGGGCCGGGAGAAACGGAGGGACCGCCCCTGACCCTCGCGGAACGGTGGGGGGCATGGTCGAATTCGCTTGGTCGGCGAAGTCGTCGCGACCGGAGGCCAGGAAGCAGGGGAATGCCAAGGCCCGGCCGGGCGTCAGCAGGGGCCTGGACGTGATGGGGGCTGGGGTTTGGGGGGCGTCAGATATGCCGGCCCTTGAAGCGCTCGACTTTCGGCTGGGGCATGAGGACCGCCGTGTCCTGCTCACGGGCCGCGGCCTTCTCCACGCCGAAGTAGTCCAGCCACTCGCGCGGAGCGTCGATGGTCTCGCCGCCGTGCGTGGTGTGGCGCGGCCGCACCTGGCAGAGCACCGGCGTGTTGGTGGCCACCCCGGCCACGATGACCTGACCCTTGGTGAGGGCGGGCAGCTCGTCGAGTAGATCCCGGCCCGCTCCCTCGACGGAGCTTGCGATCGTCTGCTGGTCCAAGGGGTTGACGATGCGCATGATGAACTGGGTCATGCACTGCGAGAGCACGTCGCTGTCGAGCTTGCCCGGCCGCTGGGTGATGAGCCCGATGCCCACGCCGAACTTGCGGCCCTCGGCGAGGATGGTCTTGAGGATGGGCGTGGTGAGCACGGTGGCGCCCGCGGGCGCGAAGCGGTGCGCCTCCTCGAGCAGGACGAAGACGGGGTATGGGATGTGCTCCTCGTCGCCCACGTTCGTCTTGCCGTTCTTGGTGTTCATGCGCGCCCGGTTGATGCGGCGCAGGAGGGTCGCGACGATGACCTGCTGGAGGTCCTGGTCGATCTCGTTGAGCTGAATGACCGTGACCTTGCCCGGCTCGAAGATGGTGGGCAGGGGCAGGTGATCCCGCTCGTCGAAGACCTTGTTGCGGCCGAAGCGCTCCTCGAGGCGCCAGCGCAGGCCCTCGATGGTGCTCGCGTTGGAGGCCGGATCCCCGTTCTCCATGGCCTCCTCGATGAGGGTGTTGAGGGCCGCGAGCAGATCCCGCAAGCCCCACAGGTGCCCGTCTCCCTTGCGGTCCTTGACGATGTCGAAGGCCTTGTTGAGGAACGCATGCATCTTGTCCGAGAGGTTGGGCAAGAGGCCCTTGATCTCGCCGGACGAGAGGCTCGACATGCGCACGCGCACCTGATCATGCGGGATGAGGTGCGTCGTGGGACGGTAGCCGCCCTCCCGGAAGGCCGGATGGGTCTCGAACTCGCTGAAGGTGTGGTACTCGCCGTGCGGATCGATGACGAGCACCGAGGCCCGGTTGTAGGGGCTCAGGAGCTCCTCGATGAGCACGCCCGCCGTGTAGCTCTTGCCCGAGCCGGTCGAGGCCAGGATGGCCAGGTGAGTCGAGACCAGGTTCTTGACGTCGAGGACCACGGGCACCTCGCCCACCGGACGGGTCAAAAGGGAGCCCAGGTGGGCCGAGCCTACCGAGCCCATGGTCTTGGGACTCAGGACCTCGGTGAGCAGGTCGTTGGAAGCCAGGTAGACGCGGCAGCCCGGATCGGGCATCAGGCGCGGGTTCACGAAGCCCTTGAGGCGGGGGTCGAAGTAGCCCGCGATGGCGACGGTGACCTCGTACAGCTCGGGCGAGGCCATGTCGAAGCCGATGAGCTCCGCGACCTCGGCGGGCGGGATGTGCGGGTCGGCGAGAAAGGAGTCGGGCAGGGTCCGGACGATGGTCTTCGCGGTGATCTTGCCGAGGATGAGGCGCTCCTGGCCCTCGACCACGATGGGGTAGTAGACGAACTCGCCGACCTTGGTGTTGGCGTTGTCCGGCGTGATGAAGCGGAACTCGTGGGCCGACTCGCCCGGGCCCTTGACGGTGCCGATGAGGAGGTCGTCCATTACCGCATCGCCCCGATGGTGCGCTGCCAGTTAAGGGCGTTGCGCAGGACGCCGAGGCGCGCCCGCTCTTCCGGGCACAGCTCGTTGAGGCGATCGAGGACGGAGAGCAGGAGGGACATGCTCGCGGGGCCTCCATGGGACTGGACGAGCGGCATGTAGCGCAGCTGCATCCGGCTGGACGGGTCGCGGTGGAAGCGGACGAAGTCCTCGTCCGAGAGGATCTCGACCTCGGAGTGGACGGGCAGAACTTCGCGTGGTACTCCCTGGATCCCTTGCGAGCCTTCGAAGTATCCCAGGAGGAGAAGGCTCACGAGGGTGGCCTGCTCATTGAGGAGATCGGGCGTGAAGATCCGGCTCTCGGCGGGAGTGCTGCTGAGTCGGGGACCGAAGTTGCCGAAGTCGGGGTTCTGGAGCTGGCTGTCGTAGATGATGCCGACGGCGTCGCCCTCGAGGCGCACGAAGCGGCCGAAGGCGTAGCTCGCGGGCTCCGGTGGGCGGGAGACCTCGCTCGGGTTGTAGATCTGGCAGACGTAGTCGAGGTGCGATCGCGAGGTCACGATCTTGCCGATTCGCACGAAACTCCGCCTCCTTCCACGCTTGGTCGCACGATCACCATACGCTTTCCCGGCAACCGGATCAAGCCCTAGTCATGCGGGGTTCCGCAGTTCCCGATCCGCTGAAATGCGTATGTGCGGCTCTTTGACAGAACGGTAGAACATGTACAGCAGAGCGGTCTGCGAGTTGAGGAGGAAATCATGCGTAAACAAGTAGCTGCACTGGTCGTCGCTGGATCGTTCGCCCTCATGACGGGCTGCGCTCTGTTTCCGGGGATTGCCGGCACCGGTAACACCACGGGCAACGTGAACGTCGGGTTCGCGGGTCAGGGCTATTCCGTCCAGGCCGTGACCCAGGCGGCCCCGAGCGCCCTCACCTTCAACCAGGTGATGTTCCAGCCCACCAAGATCGAGCTGCACTACGCCGGCGACGTGGCGGCGACCGATCCGATCCCCGCGGACATCAAGGGGGAGTCCTCGGATCAGAGCGCGGCGAACGCGGCGACGGATAGCGACACCGACACGGCGGCGACGGCCAACGACGGCAAGTGGATCACGCTGCCGGTCGAGAACCCGGCGGCGGTCGACCTCACGGCGCTCGGCAGCCAGACCGTCTCCTTCGGCGAGGATCCCCTCAAGGCCGGCAAGTACGACCAGATCCGCCTGACGGGCGGTGGCACCTACGCGGCCGTCGACGCGAACAGTGCGGCGGCGTCGGGCTCGTACACGCTGCCCTCGGGCCGTCTGTACATCAACCAGGGCTTCGAGGTCCGGGCCGGCTACAAGACCGACCTCAAGTTCTCCTTCGATCCCAAGGCGGCCATGGTCACGGCCGGCACCAAGATCATCCTCAAGCCGAGCTCGGTGAAGGTCTTCGCGACCTACACCCAGGAGCCGGCGGCCTCGCCCTCGGCGACGCCTGCTTCCTAACGGACGAGAGACAGCGGCCCGCGCCTCGGCGCGGGCCGCTTTTGTTTTGGACAGGTCGTCTTAGCGCCGACGAACCTTGGAGAGGGCCTTCTTGGAGAACCGCAGGGGCACGTGGCGCGCCGTGAGGAAGTCCTGCAGGGCGCGGTAGAAGGCCTCGCGATCGCTCATGGTCAACACCGCCGTCGCATCGGCCGCCGCCAGCGTGTAGGGGTAGCCGCTCCCCGCGATGACCTCGGCGCGCACCACGTCGAGCACCTCGTCCAGGCGACCGTCCTCCAGGAGCCAGAGCGGATACTCGAGGCGCGCCGGCGGAGCATCGGAGTTGGTCTTGAGGTAGCAGAAGCCGATCTTGCGGCTCCACTCGCCATAGGCGTCGAGGATCCCCTCGCGGGCGCAGATGGCGGTGGGGGTGCGATCGCCCCATCCCAGCCGATCGGTCAACAGCGCGCCATCCGAGACCCCGCCATGGGTCTTGAAGCCCGCGTAGGCCGCGATCATGGCCGCCAGGTCATGGGCGTAGGAGGTGTCCACGTAAGCGATGACGGGCACGCGCCGGGCCTCGGCCTCTTTCAGGAGATCGAGCACCAGCTCCACGTAGCGCCGGGCGTAGGCGTCCTGCTTGCGCTTCTCGGCGAAGGAGACGACGAGGCTCCCGTCGAAGAAGGCCACCCGGCGGCTCGCCGCGTCGGTGGCTTCCGACAGGTAGCGCCGCAGCGCCGCCACCTCGAGCTCGAAGCGGGCGAGGTCGACCTTGCGCTTGGGCGGCCCGACCTCGTCCTCGCGCAGGTCGCCCGGTCCCAGGACGCGCATGTCCACGTCCTTCCGGTAGCTGTCGCCGGTGGCTCGGTGGAGGTTCTCGAACCAACCCACCTGGATGAGGGCTGCCGGGACCGAAAAGCGCTTGTCCGGCTCGATCTGGCTGCCGTCCGCCGCGAACGTGGGTCGGCCCTCGAGGACGCCCAGCGCCCAGGCGCGGGCGGAGGGATGATCCGGCCAGACGGTCCCGAAGGGGATCCGGCCGCCGCGGTCCCACTCGACGGTGGGCAAGGCCCCCGGGCTCTCGAGGTTCACGAGCGCGCGCGTGAGCTCCGCGTAGCCCTTGCCGCCGATCTCGTCGAGGGAGTGGCTCAGCAACCCCAGGCGGCTCGTGAGCTCGGCGTCGAACCGGTCGAAGGAGGCCGCTTGTTCTTCCAGGGCGGCGAGCAGGCGATCGCGGAAGAGCATCTAGGCGTCGAGGATGGGCTGGATCTGGGGCGCGAACGTGATCGCCTCGTCGGAGAGGCCCTCGGGCACCAGGAGGCTCTGGCCCTCCAGGGCGCGGACCCCGTCCAGGTAGCCTTGATCGATGTACTGCGCGCGCATGTCGTCGTTGAAGAAGCCGTCGAAGACCTCGCCATGCAGGCTGGGCGACGGGAAGATGGGCACCAGACGGATGATTCGGCGGCCCAGGAACTCGTCCAGGCTCTTGTAGCCTGCCGCCAGGGCGAGGCTTTCATTGAAGGAGTTGTGCAGGATCTGGCCGCTGCGCCCGTGCTTCATCAGCTCGTGCAAGCGGGCGATCTTCTGGTTCTGCTGGAGGACCTTCCGGAAATTCTGGACCACGAAGCGTCCGGCCAACATCGAGAAGACGCGGGCCAAGACGCCGTACAGGGTGTCGGGCTCCTTGTCGGGAGTGTCCACGACCGTCACGGCCGAGACGACGAGCACCGTGTCGATCTCGGGATCCATCTTGATGGCCCGGCCGATGGGGGCGTTGTCCATCAGGCCGCCGTCGAACAGCATCCCACCCATGTCCTCGTTTCGGGTGGGCGGAAAGACGAAGGGAAACGAGCTCGACGCCTCGATCATGCGCGCGAGCCGCGGGAACATCTCGTCCCAGGTCTCGGGCGTGAGGGTGTGATCCCAGGCGAAGTCCTCGAAGTGCGAGTAGCGGGTCTTGAGATCCATGCCCTCCAGGAGGGACGTGGAGCCCATGAGATCCGTGGCGACCAGGCTCAGCTTCACCGGGCGCCGGATGACCTGAGGCATCCGGATGTAGTTCTCGACCATCTGTCGGATGAAGTGATGAGAGATCAAGGAGGCGAAGTCGCCCCGGATGAGTTGCTCGAAGGCGAACAGCGAGTCGAAGCCGATGCGGGGGCGGTACTGGCGCCGCAGCGGATCGACGCCGATCCGGGTGAAGAGCGTGCGCAGGTTGCGGCGCTCCAGCTCGTCGCCATCCATCCGGCCGAAGCCGTGGAAGAGGTTGGTGGCGTTCACCGACTCGCGCCAGTGGTGGATCAGGTCCTGCTCCACCGTCTGAGCCGTGAACTGGCCGGTGGAGATCATCTGAGAGGCGAACGCCCCGTTGATGGCTCCGGCCGAGATGCCGACGATGGCATCGGGGTACACCTGGTGCTCGGCCAGGGCCTTGAGGACTCCTGCTTCATAGGCCCCCTTGGCTACGCCGCCACACAGGACCAAGCCAATCTTGCCCACGAATCCTACCTCCCAGCCAGCGCCATTGCTTGCAAGCTTATTGTACCCAGCCCTTCGGGAAATGCGACCCCCCGCCTGGCAAGTCCCGGGTGTCGTCCAGCGCCCCTTTCAGGGCCGGCGACATGGCCTTCCGAAGGGGGCCGGGCCGGACCGACCTTCCGGGCGCATGGCCATCGGGGGTCACGCTCTCGCCCAAGGCCCGCTTGTGGGGCGAGCCATGATGCAGTCGTTGTGCGATCGGGGCGGTGCCCCTAGCATTGACTCGCTTCGGGTGGGGCGTTCGCAGCTCACAGGTCCCGCCGGAGGCGTGGAGGCCCAGTGGGCCAGGAGGTTTCTAACGATGAAACGCGCGACCTGGATTCTGGCCGGGTTGACGGTCCTGGCGGCCGGCTGCTCGACGACCGCCCCGACCTCTAACCAGACTGCCCCGGCTCAGCCGACTCCCCAGTTGGCGCCCGATCGCTCCGCCATGGCGGACGGGGGGGCGGCGCCCTCTGAACTGCAATTGCCCTCGCGCCTGACCCAGGCGGAAGGCGATCGCTTGCTGGTCGATCTGCCGGCCGACAAGCTCAAGGGCGGCCTCCAAATGAATCAGGACGGCCGTACGGTCCAGCAGTGGTGGAGGTATCGCTACTATCGCTACGGCGGCTACTACTATCCGTACTACAACTACGGCTCCTACTACTATCCCTACTACAGCTACAGCTATCCGTACTACACCTATCCGTACTACTCCTACTACGGCAGCTACTACTATCCGTACTACAGCCGCTATCGGTATCGCCGCTGGTAGCACCGGCACCATGCGAGCAGGGCGCGGGCGCGAGCCCGCGCCCTGTTTCACGTCCGCCTGATTCGCCCTTCATCCGCCCGTAACACGGGCGGCCTACCTTTAACGAGGTAACGGCTTGCAAAGGAGGGCGACATGGAGGGCCTGGAGGTCCGGGAACTGGATCAACTCTTGCACGTGATCGTGATCGCGACGGTGATGCTCGCGCTTTTGGCGATCGGGCTCTACGGGAACGACCTGCACCAGCGTTTCGCGCGCGAGGCCCTCTCCGCCCCGGCCCCGGATCACGTCGTGGCGCCCCAGAGCCGGGAGCACCTCTTCCGGGCGCTCGTCAGCGACTTGAAGTAGGCCCCCGCCCCGCGTGATAGAATGAGGTTTGACCGCTACGGAGGCGGAGATCACGGAAGGGGCGCACTCATGGGCAAGAAGGTGGCCGTCGGGCTCAGTGGTGGCGTGGATAGCGCCGTTACCGCCCACCTGCTCCAGCAAGCGGGGCACGAGGTCATCGGCGTCACGTCGATCAACTACGCCGAATCGCGCTGCTGCGACGCGCGATCTGTGCTTGAAGCCAAGCGCGTGGCGGAGTTCCTGGGGTTCCCATATCACACCATCGACGTGATCCTCCAATTCAAGCAGAAGGTGGTGGAGCGCTTCAAGGACGGCTACAAGGCGGGCCTCACCCCCAACCCCTGCACCATCTGCAACGCGGAGGTCCGCTTCGAGGAGCTGTTCGACGAGGCCGAGTGGCGCTACGGGGTCGAGGCGATCGCCACGGGCCACTACGCGCGCGTGCGGCGCGACCCGGAGACGGGTCGCTACCAGCTGCTGCGCGGCAAGGACCCCACCAAGGATCAGTCCTACATGCTCTACCGGCTCGATCAGCGCCAGCTGTCGCGGGTGATCTTCCCCCTGGGGGAGATGACGAAGGCGGAGACGCGGGCGATCGCCGAAGCGCTCGGCCTGTCGGTCGCCAAGAAGCCGGACAGCCAGGACGTCTGCTTTGTCATGGGCGATACGGTCGGCTTCTTGCAGCGCGAGATCGGCGATCAGCTCTCGGAGGGGGCCATCGTGGACCTCGAGGGCCACGTGCTGGGTACCCACCAGGGGATCGCCTACTACACGGTAGGCCAGCGCAAGGGCCTGGGGCTCACGAGCCCCCAACCGCTCTACGTGGTGCGCCTGGAGCCGGCGACCAACACGGTGGTCGTGGGGCCGCGCGAGGCGGTCTTCATCGACACGCTGACGGCCGGCGAGGTGAACTGGGTCTCGTGGGAGCGCCCGGCGGAGCCCTTCCGCGCCGAGGTCCAGATCCGTTACCGCACCGCCCCCGCCCCGGCCCTGGTGACGCCGACCGAGGAGGGGATCCGGATCGACTTCGACGAGGGGCAGTTCGCGGCTTCTCCGGGACAGGTGGCCGCCGTCTATGTCGGCGAGGTGCTGGTCTGCGGTGGGGTCATCGCGCCGACCGCGCCCTAGCCACGAAAAAAGGTCGCCCGCGGGCGACCTTTTGCTTTGAGGGGGCTCAGTCGTGGTGCTCGCCGCGCTGGCGCAGCAGCTCGACGGCCTGTTCGACGGTCTCACGCTCGCTCTTGTAGGTGAGTAGCGGCAGCGCCTGGTCGATGGGCCACCAGCGAGCGTCGTCCACCTCCATGTTGGGAAGGCCGATGGTGCCGCCCATATTCTTCAAGAGGAAGAAGTGGACGGTCTTGTGGACCTTCACGCCCTCCTCCTTGGCGAAGAACCAGTAGGAGATCTCGCCGATGCGCTCCATGACCTGGCCTTCGACGCCGGTCTCTTCCTGCACTTCCCGGGTGGCCGCCTGCTCGAGGGTCTCGCCCGCCTCGACGCGTCCCTTGGGCAGCGCCCAGACGCGCCCGCCGCGAATGGCGATGAGCGCTATCTCGAGCTTGCCTTCATGGTGTCGGTAAACGACGCCGCCAGAAGAAACCTGGTGTTTGACCTTGGCCAAGGGGCCTTCCCACCTTTCCGTTCTCCCCATCTTAACACTCGGCTATCGAGCCGACCAGCCGTGCCGCGAGACATGCGGCTGGCTGCGGCCTAGAATGGGAGCATGCCAAGTCATCGCTACCTCATGCTCAACAAGCCCTATGACGTCCTCAGCCAGTTCTCCGGGGAGAATCCCGCCGAAACCCTCAAGGGATACGTGGAGGTGCCGGGGGTCTACCCGGTCGGTCGATTGGACAAGGATTCCGAGGGGCTGCTCTTGCTGACCGACGATGGGGGGCTCGCGCATCGCCTGACCGACCCGCGCTTCGAGCACCCCAAGACGTACCTGGTCCAGGTGGAGCGGGTCCCGGACGTGGCGGCCCTCGAAGCCCTGCGAACCGGGGTGGTGATCGAGGGCCAGCGGACCCTGCCTGCCGAGTTCGAGCTCTTGGGCGAGCCGCCGGAGCTTCCCGAGCGCCCCAAGCCCGTCCGGTTTCGGAAGAACGTGCCGACGGCCTGGCTCCGGGTCGTGCTGCGCGAGGGGCGGAATCGCCAGATCCGCAAGATGACGGCGAGCGTGGGCCATCCCACGCTGCGCATCTTCCGCATCGGCCTGGGGCCTCTTTCGCTGGGTGATCTGCCGGTGGGACAGTGGCGGGAGTTGACGGCCGAGGAGGTTGCGAGTCTGAAAGCCCTGACCGTGAAATCGAGGCCCGG
>DATNQJ010000474.1:0-3411 GCA_036704085.1 Stenomitos sp. | reverse complement strand
CGGATCGGCCACGGGCCCACCGACGGCCGTACCGACTACTCCTACATGACGGGCTACCACTTCGAACAGAACTGGGACAAGAACGGCGGGTATCCCTACGATGACGTCCGGAACGCTCTCAAGGACGCGAACACCCTCGACGCGGAGCAGCTGCACGTCGTCAACTTCGGCACCAGCGACGCCCAGGAGGCGGCCCGCTACGTCAGCTACCTGAACAACCCGAACGACGCGAACCGCAAGTCCCATCCCTTCCCCGTGCAGAACGCGACGTACTTCGAGCTCGGCAACGAGATCAGCTGGTCCATGGTGCGCGGCCACGACACCTACGCCGCCAACGAGACCCAGTACGCCCAGCGCGCCAAGCAGTTCGCCCAGGCCATGCGCCAGGCGAGCCCCACGCCCATCAAGATCGGCGCGGTGGCGTCCACCAACTCGGCCTGGCGCTGGGACGGCGGCGGTGCCGAGGGTGAGATCGTCAAGAACATCCTCACCACCATGGGCAACGACGTGGACTTCCTCATCTACCACGGTTACCCCAGCTGGCCGGTGAAGAACGAGGGCGATCTCAAGACCTACATGGCCCAGAATGCCTGGAACGATCGCCTCCTCACCGAGAAGATCGAGCCCGCCATCAAGCAGTACGCCACGCACCCGGTTCAGATCGCCAACACCGAGTTCTTCACCGAGCAGTACAACGACACCAAGAAGGCGCGTGGCCTGTTCGGCGCCCTCTACTCGGCCGACACCGTGACCCTGGCCTTGAACCACAACATGCTCGTCGCCAACCAGTTCTGCCTGGATCACGACGACAAGGCGGACGCGGCCTTCTTCGTCGGCAACAACGCGAGCAAGGTGACCCCCATCTTCATGTTCCAGCAGATGCTGGCCAAGCACTGGGGCGACCAGCAGGTGAAGGTCGATGCGCAGGCCATCCCGAGCACCCAGGTCAGCGACATCGCGGTGCCCAACCTCGGCATCACGGCCTCCAAGAGCCGCAACGGCAAGGTGTACGTGATGGTGACCAACCGGACCCAGTCGGAAGCCGTCACGGCGAAGCTGGCCCTCGGCCTCAACCCGCGTAATGTCAACGCCTACGTCCTGTCCGGCTCCAACGGCTGGGACTCGGATGAGAACAGCACGCATGTCGAGACCAAGGCCGTCAGCCTCAACGGCGCCTACACCTTCCCTGCGGCGTCCGTCACGATCCTCGAGATCACGCCCTAGGGCAGCCCTATCGTCGCCGCCAACGTCCTCGATCCCTCCAGCCCACAACCTCGCTCGACGCCCCCCTCCTCCGGAGGGGGGCGTTGAGCATTCGGATCGGTTATAGTGGGTACAAAGCGTCCGGGAGGAACCCATGTTCGACCACCTGCAGACACCCGAGCAAATCGAGGCCTTCCTCGCGGAAGCCCGCACCCGCATGAGCGACCCGGAGTGGCGCCAGCTGGTGCACCAGCTGGCCGACGAGATGGCCCAGCGAGCCGACTCTCCTGGCGCCGAGCTGCTGCAGCGGATCCGGGTCTACAAGCGCGCGACCGACCAGCTGGAGCTGCCGCCCGAGCTCGAGACGGTCGCCGAGTCCCCCAAGGCCAAGGCTCGTGGCTGGAAGGTCTTGTTGGGCGGTCGCTCGCACCCCGAGGCCTAGCCCCAGGGGCGTTGCGCTCGGCCTCCGGTCAGGGTAAGCTTGCTTAGAGCGCCTAACGAGACTGTTCCTTCTAGCCGCCGAAAGGCGGCCACAGGCGACACATGCCTGGTTTCGTTAGGTGCTCTTCAGTTGTGACCGAAGGAGATACCCCGTGCGATCCGTCTTGCTCGCTGCCCTGCTGGGGCTGGGGCTCGCTGCCCCCACCTACGCCTACCCGACCGCTCTCGTCAACGTCCCGACCGCGGGCGTGACTCCCTTCCGGAGCTATCACTTCGGCCTCTACAACTACGTTCAGCCGAGCCTGATCCCCACCAGCACGTCGCCCTACCTGGCCATGGGCTCCTTCTCCATCGGCCTGGTGCCTTACTTCGACCTGGCGCCCGGAGTCTCCGCCGGCGCTGTCGAGTTAGGCGTCGACGGGTTCTATCCCTTCCCGAGCAGCCTCTATCCGGTCGCGGCGGCGTGGCCCACCGACGGTGGCCCCCTGCTGGCGCAGCCGCACTTCAAGCTCGGCCTGTTGCAGGAGACCGACGTCCTGCCCGGGCTCGCCGTGGGCAGCTACTTCCTGAGCCTGCCCGACCTCAGCTACGGCGCCAACATGTTGCATGCCTCGGCGACCAAGTGGGTGACGGTGAACGACCTGGACCTCGGTCAGTTCACGTTGACGGCCTACCACGGCAACCCGGTGGCCCTCGGGTCCAGCGCCAACGGCTGGATGGCGGGCTACTACCACAACCTGCCCTGGAACCTCTATGCCATGGGGGACTACACCTCGGGCAGCAGCCAGATCAGCGGCGCGAACCTGGCGCTCGGCTACAGCGTGAACCGCACCCTGAGCGTCACCGGAGGCTACTTCCTCTCGGGGCGCGATCAGAGCGAAAACAAGGCCTTCCTGTTCCTCGACTGGATCGGCGATCTGCCCATGTAGCGCAACGACCCCCGCGCCTTCAGGTTATGAAGGTTGCCTGGCGGTTAAATTTACGCGCATTTGACAAGTCATTAACACGTCACCCGGATAACCCTGTTGAAGCTTAGGAGGGTTGGGCGATGATGTTCGATGGCTTGCTGAAGGGACAACCGATCAACCAGGTCTTCAGCAAGGCCGTTCGTCCCTTTGCGGCGACGGACACGGACGTCCAGACGGCCCATCAGATCAGCCCCGCGCAGGCGGCGGCGGTGGCGGCGCTGCCCGCGGAGATCAAGCGTCTCAACGAGGGCCAGACGGCTCGTTTCCAGAGCAAGAGCGCCGAGTACTACGGCAAGCTGGTCGCTCAGGGCAAGATCAATCCCCGGACGGTCACCCAGGAAGAGTTCGTCGTCAAGGCGGAGCCGTTGGCGGAGAAGGATCCCTTCTCGTTCAACTGGTTGGAGACGGCGAAGAGCCTGTTGTCGGCGTTCAAGATGGTGGCGGACGTGCGCATCTCGGGCAATCGGGAGCGGGCGGAGCGCGAGGATGCGATTTATCAGCTGCAGCAGGTGCGCGAGATCGGCCTGAAGCAGGTGGAGGCCCATCGGACGGTAATGGGCCGGGACCAGATGCTCATCAGTCCCGCGGCCCTGGCCGTGTCCCGCGAGCGGGCCGGGAAGTAGAATCGAAGAAGCGTTATAATTTCATCTACCGAACATTACGGTGCCCCATAGGGGCACGGTTGCCCCCCCTAGCAGGGGGGGCAGTACCTAGCCTGACTTCAGTAGCCGTGACAAGCGTTCCGCCGCCGTCAGCAGCTCCGCTTCCGTGTTCAAGATATCCGGACACAACCGCAGAT